>JAEEPZ010000057.1 GCA_016285055.1 Prevotella sp. | reverse complement strand
ATCCCCTCCCTTCAAGGGGAGGGGTTAGGGGTGGGGTCTGTAATATCAGTAATATCCTGTCAGCGAAGAGTGTGGGCGAAGAAGTTTCAGCGAAGAGTGGGCTGCAAAGAAGTGGCAGCAAAGAACATTACTGACATTACAGACCCCACCCCTGCCCCTCCCCTTGAAGGGAGGGGATGGCTGCGCATAAATCCTTTCTGCAAAGGGTCAACTGCTATATCATTGCCTAAATTATTCCCAGCGTGGGAATAAAACATTCCCACGCTGGGAATTTTTCTGTACTGTGCGGCCGTAAAGATATAATGTCACTTCTTTTATAAAAAAAGCCAATAAAAAAGGCGAAATGATGGCTGTTTGCAGAAAAAAGTGTAAATTTGCGCTCTAAAACTGACATAGCGATGAAAAAACGTATCATACTGGCAGCCTCGATGAGCATGCTGCTGACGCTGACAGCCTTTGCACAGCGTGAAAACGAAATGATGAGACTGAGGAAGCTGAACATGGCGACGGCCGCCATTGAAGCCCTCTACGTAGACACTGTCAATGCCGACAAACTGGTGGAAGACGCCATTCGCGGTATGCTGGAGAAGCTGGACCCGCACTCTGCCTACAGCGACCCTAAGGAGACGAAGGCGATGAACGAGCCGCTGAACGGCAGCTTCGAAGGCATCGGCGTGCAGTTCAACATGGTTGACGACACGCTCTTGGTCATCCAGCCCGTGTCGAAAGGCCCGTCGGAGAAAGTGGGCATCATGGCCGGCGACCGCATCGTGGCCGTAGCCGACACCGCCATTGCCGGTGTGAAGATGTCGAAGGAGGAGATTATGCGCCGGCTGCGCGGGCCGAAGGGCACCGTGGCCCAGCTGAAGGTGGTGCGCCGCGGCATCCGCGACACGCTGCGCTTCGATGTGGTGCGCGACAAGATTCCCGTCTTCTCCATCGACGCCACCTACATGCTGCGCCCCGGCATAGGCTACATACGCATCGGCAGCTTCTCGGCCACCACCTACGAGGAGTTCCTGGCCAGTCTGAACAAGCTGAAGGAGCAGGGCATGAAAGACCTGGTTCTCGACCTTCAGAGTAATGGCGGCGGCTACTTGCAGGCAGCCGTCGACGTGGCGGGCGAGTTCCTCGAGCACGGCGACCTCATCGTCTATACCGACGGGCGCTCAGTGCCTCACCGCGACTATAAGGCAGGCACCGGCGGTGCTTTCCGCCAGCCCACATTTACCGGCAACGACCCGCTGCAGGCCAGCGAGGGCCGCGTCGTCGTGCTCGTCGACCAGTTCTCGGCGTCGGCAGCAGAGATTGTCACCGGCGCCATACAAGACCAGGACCGCGGTGTCGTCGTGGGGCGTCGCACCTTCGGCAAGGGTCTGGTGCAGCGGCCCATAGAGCTGCCCGACGGCTCGATGATACGCCTCACCATTGCCCATTACTACACCCCCTCGGGACGCTGCATCCAGAAACCCTATGAGAAGGGCAACAAGAAAAGCTACGATCAAGACATCCTCAACCGCTTGAAGAGCGGTGAGCTGACCAACGAGGACAGCATCCACGTGGCCGACTCGCTGCGCTTCGAGACCCTGCGCCTGCACCGCACCGTCTATGGCGGCGGCGGCATCATGCCCGACTACTTCGTGCCGCAGGACACTGCCCACTACACACGCCTGCACCGCGAGCTGTCGGCCAAGGGCGTCATCATACAGCAGAACCTGCACTATGTAGACGACCACCGCAAGCAGCTGAAGAAGAAATACGCCACGTTCAGCGACTTCCAGCAGCAGTTCACCGTGCCGCAGCAGCTCATCGACGCCGTCATCAGCGAAGGCGAGAAACAAGGCATCAAGGCCAAGGACGACGACGAGCTGCAGAAGACGCTGCCAGTGCTCAGCCTGCAGCTGAAAGCACTCATCGCACGCGACATCTGGGACATGAGCGAATACTATGCCATCATCAACGAGGACAATGAACTCGTGAATAAGGCTATACAACTATTAATTAATAAGGAATAATAGCATGGAATTGAAATCATTTGTGCGCCGCAGCTCTTTGACGGCAGTTCTGCTCTTTGTGGCCACCATCATCGGTGCCCAGACCACCTTGAAGGGTGTCGTCGTCGACAAGGCGCAAGGTGCGGGCGAACCCTTTGCCACTGTGAGAGTGTTCAAGCAGGGTAACACCACCAAGGCCGAGGACATGTTCCTCACCGACGTGGAAGGCGTCTTCAGCCATGAGGTCAGCGGCAAGGGACGCTATGACGTCGTTGTGAGCAGCCTGGGCAAGAACGAGCTGAAGCAGACCGTGGAGCTGACAGGCAGCGGCGTCGTCGACATGGGCACGCTCTACCTCACCGAGAATCCCAACGAGCTGGAAGGCGTCACGGTGATAGCACAGAAGCCGTTGGTGAAGATGGAGACCGACAAGATGACCTATAACGTGAAGGAAGACGAGGACTCGAAGGTGTCCACCGTGCTCGACATGCTGCGCAAGGTGCCGATGGTGACCGTCGACGGCCAGGACAACATCAGCGTCAACGGCTCGTCGTCGTTCAAGGTCTATGTCGACGGCAAGCCCAACGTCATGTTCAGCAGCAACCCCTCCGTCATTTTCAAGAGCATGCCCGCAGCGGCAGTGAAGAGCATCGAGGTGGTGACCAATCCGGGCGCCAAGTACGATGCCGAGGGTGCAGGCGGCGTGCTCAACATCATCCTCGACAGGGAGATGGTGGGCACAGAGGACATGAACGGATATAATGGTACGCTGCGTGCCGAGGTGGGCAATACCGCCTGGGGTGGTGCAGCCTTCCTCAGCGGACAGCAGGGCAGGCTCACCTACAGTGCCAACATCCTGCACCAGCAGACACGTCCGGGAACGACGAAGGTGAGCAGTCTCATGGATCAGCAGCTATACAGCCAAAGCTCCGAGAGCCGCACGAAGACCAAGATTCCCTTCACCATGGGAAGCATGGCGTTGAGCTATGAGCTGGATTCCATGAGCAGCGTCAGCCTCTCTGCCGAAATAACCAGCATGAACATGAAGAACACCGGCCGTACAGAGACGGGCCTGGCCGTGGGCTATGGCACCGACCCCGGCCATGCCTATGGCAACGACCTGTATATGAAGAGCAGCAACACCAGCTTCAGCGGCAGTCTCGACTACCAGCGCTTCTTCAACAAGGAGCGCACCAGCTGGGTGGCTGTCATCTATCAGCTGAGCTACGACCCCACGCACAGCGAGACACGCAATGACTTCGATGCCGTAGGCGGTATGCCTTTCGACATCACCGACCGCTACTCAGACAATCACGAGAAGACCACGGAGCACACGCTGCAGATGGACTACACCAAGCCCTTCGGCACTGGCAACACCATCAATACGGGTGCCAAGCTGATGATGCGCAAGGCCACCAGCGACGCTAAATACTATCTGGCCAATGTCTACAAAGAAGATCTGAGCATGGACTACGAGCACCACAACAACATCGGTGCCCTCTATGCCGAGTATGAGGGTAAGTGGGGAATCTTTGGCGCTAAGGCCGGACTGCGCTATGAGCACACCTGGCAGGACATCGAGTATCACCTGGGCAACGGACAGGACTTCAAGAACGACTACGGCACGCTCGTGCCCTCAGCCAGCGTCAGCATCACGCCGTCGCCCATGAGCAACATCGGCCTGACCTACAACATGCGCATCTCGCGCCCGGGCATCACCTATCTGAACCCCTACGTCGACCGTTCCTCGCCAACAGCGAAGACCTACGGAAACAGCGACCTCGATGTGGAGAAGACACACAACGTGGCATTGGTCTTCAACGCCTTCAGCCAGAAAATCATGCTCAACCTGAACCTAAGCCACAACTTCACCGACAACGGCATCGAGCAGTACAGCTTCGACGACGGCATGTATCTCAACACTACCTACGGCAACATCGTGAAGCGCCACCTCACCGGACTCAACGGCTACGTCAACTGGCTGGTGTTCAAGGACACACGACTGTTCGTCAACGGCGGCGTGAGTTACGTTGACCTCCGATCCGACAAGCTGGACGCACGCAACAACGGCTGGCAGGCCAACTTCATGGGCGGTCTGCAGCAGACGCTGCCGTGGAAATTCAAGCTCGGAGCCTACCTCATAGGCCAGACGAAGAGCTACACCCTGCAGGGATGGAGCGGCGGGGCCAACCTGCTCATCGGTATGCTGACCAGAGACTTCTTCAACGACAAGCTGACATTAGGCATACAGGGACTGACAGGACTCAGCGACGGCGGATGCCTGAAGATAGAGACGATGAGCCGCGGCAAGGATTTCATCAACCACATGAACATCCGCGTGCCCATCTATCGCATCAGCTTCACCGCCACCTATGCCTTCGGCAACACAAAGAAGAACTTCCAGCAGATGCGCCGCACCAGCGTGGAGAACGACTTCATTGAGCAGAAGTCGCAAGGCGAGATGATACAGGGCGCCGGAAACATAGGCAATTGAAAACATTTCGTTATCACGTCATAACGAAATAACGTTATAACGACAAAAACCGACAAAAAAGCCATGACCTTTAACGAAGTGATAGGCCAGGACGAGTGCAAGGAGCGCTTGCTGCAGATGGTCAGTGAAGACCGCCTGCCTCACGCCGTCATGCTGTGCGGCCCTGCCGGCATCGGCAAGCTGGCGCTGGCCACCGCCTTCGGATGCCACCTGCTCAGCCAGGGAGGAACAGCAGGAGCCGCCATGCTCCGCAACCTGGCACACCCCGACCTGCACTTCACCTATCCCACCATCAAGCTGCCGTCGATGGGCAGTGACCACAAGCCCGTCAGCGACGACTTCGCACGCGAGTGGCACCAGCTCATCACCACCAACGGACCGTATTTCTCCATGGATCAGTGGCTCGACGCCATCGGGGCCGAGAACCAGCAGGCCATCATCACCGCCGGCGAGAGCGACGACCTGGTGCGAAAGCTCAGCCTGAAGTCGAGCCAGGGCAGCTACAAGGTCAGCATCATCTGGCTGCCGGAGCGCATGAACCAGGAGTGTGCCAACAAACTGCTGAAGCTCATCGAGGAGCCGCCCAGTCAGACCATCTTCCTCATGGTCTGCGAAGAGCCCGACAAGCTGTTGGAAACCATCCGCAGCCGCGTGCAGCGCATCGACGTGAAGCGCCTGCCCGCCGGCGTCATCGAGAAGGAGCTGGTGGCACGGCGCGGCATCGACCCGCAACAGGCGCAGCGCATCGCCAGGATAGCGGGAGGCTCGTGGCTGCGTGCCTTGCAGGAGTTGCAGGCCGGCACAGAGAATGAGCAGTTCCTCGACCTCTTCATCCTGCTGATGCGGCAGGCATACAGGCGCGACGTGAAAGGCATGAAGGCATGGGCAGACAACATGACTGCTTTCGGCCGTGAAAAGCAGAAGCGTTTCCTCAGCTATTTCCTGCACATGATGCGGGAGAGCTTCATGTACAACTTCAAGCAGCGAGAGCTGTGCTACATGACGCAGAAGGAGGAGGATTTCGCCCGAAACTTCGCACGCTTTATCAACGAGGACAACATCCTCGCCATCAACGACCTCATCAACCTCGCCATACGCGACATCGGGCAGAACGCCAATGCCAAGATAGTGTTCTTCCACCTGGCCCTGCAGATGACCGTGCTGCTCATACAGAGGTAGGGCAGATGTAGGTCGTTAGCTCGGTCTTATTTCGCCTTCCAGTCCGTGATGTTACGCTCCTTCGACGAGAAGGCGAGGCCCACCTTCGTGACGGGACGGCCGTCGAGGGCGTACTTGGTGGCATAGCCGCGCTCGTCTATCTGCTGCAGGGCAGCCTCGGCGGTGTCGTCGTATTTAAGTTCCAGGATGTAGATGCCCTTCGGCATCTTCAGCGTCAGGTCGGCACGGCCCTTGGAAGAGAGATCCTCGGCCACCACGTCGGCGCCGAAGCTGACGAACAATGTGTAGAGCATGGCGTGGAAGTGGTGCTCCCCCTTGTCGTTTATCATATAAGGAACGCCGGCGAAGAACACCTTCAGGGCCTCGATGAATGGCGCCATCACGTCGTCGCGGCGGAAACGCCTGTAGGCTACCTGCAGGGCATTGCGCTTCATGTCATCCCGGTCTTGCTTGCTGGCCACATACTGGTAGAGGCTTTCGGCGAAGCCCGTGCGCACTTCGTGGTTGGGGAACCCCAAGGTGTATGTTCCCATCTCCTTGTCATAGCTCTTAATGGTGAGGTAGCCGCTCTGGTAGAGCACGGGCAGGGGGGCGGCATAGCTGTCGAAGGGCTTGTCGAAAGCACTGGAAAGACACTCCACTCCGTCAATAGCATTGATGTCGATAGGCGGCATGTTGGCCAGCATTTCGATGAGCGCGCTGGGCGTGGCACTGTCAAACCAATAGCTGTCCACTATACCAGACTTGATGGCCTTCAGCAGGCTGAATGGATTGTAGACGTCGGTTTTTTCTTTGCTGAAGTGGTAACCGTCATAGTTGGCCTTCAGCTCGGCCAGCATCGCGTCGTAGGTTTCGCCTTGCTGTTCCGCCATCAGTTCAATGTCGGGTCGCATGGTCGTAACAAGTTCCTCTTCTGAGATGCCGCAGATAGTCTCATAGGCCGGCTGCATGGAGATGTTTTCCAAGTTGTTCAGCTTAGAAAAGATACCCATCTGTGAGAACTTCGAGATGCCGGTGATGAAGACGAACTGCAGGTGGCTGTCTTCGCTCTTCAGCGGGCCGAAGAGGTTCTGGAAGCGCTCGCGCACAGTCTTCTGCTTCTCCGCGTTGCCCAAGCTGTGTAGCATCATGTTGTCGTATTCGTCTACCAGCACCACCACCTTCTTGCCCGTCTGTTTCTCGGCCGCGCTGATGAGGTTGATCATCCTCACGTTGGCTGCAGTGCTGGGATGGGCGATGCCATACAGTTTTTCATATTGACTCAGCGTGTTGTCAACGTACTGGTCAAACTGCTCGACGGTTTCAAGGCCGACACTGAAGTCGAAGCGCAGCACAGGGTACTTCTCCCACTCCCAGTCGGTGTCGGCAATGAACAGACGCGGCTGTACCGTGCCGTTCTTCAGCGTTATCTCCTCGAACAGCTCGCGGCGACCCTCGAAAACAGCGGCCAGCGTGCTCACCAAGAGCGACTTGCCGAAGCGCCGGGGGCGGCTCAGGAAATAGGGCTTGCCCTCGGTAATCATCTTGTAGACCAGCGGCGTCTTGTCTACGTAAATGTAGCCTTCTGTCCTGATGGACTCAAAGCTCTGTATGCCTACGGGGTATTTTCTCATATTGTTTTCTGTGAATGAATTTTCAACTTGCCGTTACAGGAACACTAAAATTCAGTCGCTTTGGCGTTATTGCATAGTCGTTAGCTCGGTCTTATTTTGCTTTCCACTCCGTGATGTTACGCTCCTTCGACGAGAAGGCGAGGCCTACCTTTGTGATAGGGCGGCCGTCGAGGGCGTACTTGGCAGCATAGCCGCGCTCGTCTATCTGCTGCAGGGCGGCTTCGGCGGTGTCGTCATATTTCAATTCCAGGATGTAGATGCCCTTCGGCATCTTCAGCGTCAGGTCGGCACGGCCCTTGGAAGAGAGGTCCTCGGCCACCACGTCGGCACCGAAGCTGACGAACAGCGTGTAGAGCATGGCGTGGAAATGGTGCTCGCCCTTGTCGTCTATCATATAAGGAACACCGGCGAAGAACACCTTCAGGGCCTCGATGAAGGCAGCCAGGTTGCCGTCGTCGCGGAAGTCAAGCCAGGCATTCTGAAACACGGAGCGGTTGCGCACGTCGGCCTGTGAGCTGGCCACGTAGCGGTAGAGGCTGATGGCAAAGCCCTTGCGCACCTCGCGGTTGGGGAATCCCAGCACGTACTGGTCGCGCGAGGGTCGGTATTCCTTGATGGTGAGGTAGCCGCTCTGGTAGAGCACGGGCAAGGGGTACTGATAGCTGTCGAAAGCCACGTCGAAGTCCTCGGCCATGCACGGTGTCCCCTCTGCCTCGGCCATGTCGATGGGCGGCATGTTGGCCAGCATTTCGATGAGGGCACTGGGCGTGGCACTGTCAAACCAGTAGCTGTCTATTTCAGCATTGTTGAACGCCTTGATGAGGCTGAAGGGGTTGTACATGTCGGTCTTGCCCTTGCCAAAATGGTAACCGTCGTAGTTGGCCTTCAGCGCGGCCAGCATCGCGTCATAGGTCAGACCCTGCTTCTGTGCCAGCAGTTCGATGTCGGGGCGCATGGTGGTGACAAGTTCCTCCTCCGAGATGCCGCAGATGGTCTCATAAGCGGGAACCATCGAGATGTTGTTCAGGTTGTTCAGTTTAGAGAAGATGCCCATCTGCGAGAATTTCGAGATTCCGGTGATGAAGACGAACTGCAGATGGCTGTCTTCGCTCTTCAGCGGGCCGAAGAGGTTCTGGAAGCGCTCGCGCACAGTCTTCTGCTTCTCCGCGTTGCCTAAACTGTGTAGCATCATGTTGTCGTATTCGTCCACGAGCACCACCACCTTCTTGCCCGTCTGTTTCTCGGCCGCACTGATGAGGTTGATCATCCTTACGTTGGCTGCAGTGCTGGGATGGGCGATGCCATACAGTTTTTCATACTGACCCAGCGTGTTGTCAACGTACTGGTCAAACTGCTCGACGGTTTCAAGGCCGACACTGAAGTCGAAACGCAGCACAGGGTACTTCTCCCACTTCCAGTCGGTGGTGGCAATGAACAGCTGCGGCTGCTCGATTCCATACTCCGTTGTGAAGGCTTCGAACAGGTCTCGGCGCCCCTCGAAGACAGCGGCCAGCGTGCTCACCAAGAGCGACTTGCCGAAACGCCGGGGGCGGCTCAGGAAATAGGGCTTGCCCTCGGTAATCATCTTGTAGACCAGCGGCGTCTTGTCTACATAAATATAACCTTCTGTCCTGATGGACTCAAAGCTCTGTATGCCTACGGGGTATTTTCTCATATCGCTTTCTGTGAACGAATCTTCAACTTGCCGTTGCAAAAGCAAACAGCCAAACATGTCAGGTGGGAATCGCTTGCGCCGACACCACAGCCGCTCTCATGGCGTACTTTCGGTTAGAGATGGATGCCTAAAGTCAGCTGGAATCCGAAGAAGTCCTTTGCGTCAAACTTATCAGGATCCCATAACTCTTTATAGTTCATCGGTTCCTTCACGAAATGACGCCAATAGAGGCTGCCCGAGAAACTGACGTCGCCATCGGAATCGACGACGATGCCCAGCATGGGATAGACAGACAGACTGTTGGCTTTCATGATGTGAGCGCCAAAGTAGTCCTCATAGCGGTGCGACTGATAGAGGCGTATGCCATATTCCGCACCGCCACCTATGAACATGGTCACATCTTCACCCAGCCTGAACAAGCGCAGCTGCAATTCGGCGGGAATGACGACCTGACCGCCCACAGGCCTCACGTTTTTGGTTTCACCATTCGACTTGCTATACAGCATGTAGTCGGAAAACGAAGCGTTTCTCAGGAACTCACGAGGCGGCTCACGGTCGAAGAATCCCCTGTAACCAATGCCGACATTCAAGCCCAGCCTGTCGGTGGGCTTGCCTATCTCCCACATCAGTCGCAGGCTACCGCTGAAGATGGGATGGTTCGTGTCCGCATTGAATCCAATGCCCACATAACTGGTAGGTGAAAACACTTGGCTGCTTTCCTGCGCCGTTGCGGGCATCAAGCCTGCCACAGCCAGTACGGCCATTGCAAATAGTTTCTTACACTTCATAGCTTTACTGATGATGAGGTTTGTTAGCGAGATCTGCAAGAATGAGCTGCTGCAGACGTTCTACGGCATCTGCTTCAGGAATGTTTTTCTCCACACACTCCTTGCCTCGATAGAGTGATATCTTTCCACGGCCTGCACCCACGTAGCCGTAGTCGGCATCGGCCATCTCACCCGGGCCGTTGACGATGCAGCCCATGATGCCAATCTTCAGACCTACCAGATGCGAAGTGGCCGCCTTGACCTTCGCGATGGTCTCCTGCAGGTTGTAGAGCGTGCGCCCGCAGCCCGGACACGATATATACTCCGTCTTAGTGAATTTGATACGTGCGGCCTGAAGAATGGCGTCGGCAAGACTGGTGATGACCGACTGGCTGACGGCTTTGACCAGGCCTATTGGCCTCAGCTCCAGCTTGGTGGCCTTGCGGTCGATGAGCAGGGCGCCCACGGCCATGGAGGCCTTCAGCATGAGTGTGTCTAAGTCGGTGGCGTAGATGTCGAGCGTAATGGTGTCGTCCTTGATGCTGGCCTCGGCCTTTTGGCGCAGGGCAGTGCACTCTGGGATGAGCTCCACCAGCTTGCGTGCCACGGGAATCTCGGCCTCGGGCGCTTCGCTGAGCGACACGCGGATGGTGTCGCCGATGCCTTCGGTCAGCAGGGCCCCGATGCCTACGGCGCTCTTGATGCGCCCGTCCTCGCCCTCGCCCGCCTCCGTCACGCCGAGGTGCAGGGGATAGTGCATGTCTTCGGCGTCCATCTGCTTGACCAGCAGGCGTACACTCTGCACCATGACAACGGTGTTGCTGGCCTTGATGCTGATGACCACATCGGCGAACTGCTCGCGCTTGAAGATGCGCAGAAACTCCATGCAACTCTCCACGATACCGGCTGGCGTGTCGCCATAGCGCGACATGATGCGGTCGGAGAGCGAGCCGTGGTTCACGCCGATGCGCACGGCGGTGTGATGCTCCTTGCAGATGTTGATAAACGTCACGAGGCGCTCGTCTAAGCGTTTCAGCTCGGCGGCATACTCCTCGTCGGTGTACTCTAAATGCTTGAATGTGCGTGCGGGGTCCACATAGTTGCCGGGGTTGATGCGCACCTTCTCGCACACGGTGGCGGCCACGTCGGCCACGTTGGCGTTGAAGTGCACGTCGGCCACCAATGGCTGCATGTAGCCGTCTTCCTTCAGGCGTGCACTGATGTTCGCCATGTTCTTCGCCTCGCGCGTGCCCTGTGTGGTGAAACGCACCAGTTCGCCGCCGGCATCGATAATCCTCTTGGCCTGCGCCACGCAGCCCTCGGTGTCGTTGGTGTCCACCGTGGCCATCGACTGAATCCTGATGGGGTTGTCGCCACCGATGGCCACTCCGCCAACGTGGCAAACACTGCTAATTCGTCTTGTACTCATATTTCACTTCGGCAAGGTCGCGGTTGGCTTTCTCAATCTTCTGCTTCAGGCCTTCCTTGTGAGCGGCAAGGCGCTGGGCGAGGTCTGCGTCGCTGAGTGCCAGCATCTGGCAGGCGAGGATGGCGGCGTTCTGTGCACCGTTGACGCCGACGGTGGCCACAGGTATGCCCGGCGGCATCTGGACGATGCTGAGCAGGGCGTCGAGGCCGTCGAGCATACCCTTGATGGGCACGCCGATGACGGGCAGGGTGGTCTGCGCGGCAATGACGCCGGGCAGCGCGGCGGCCATGCCGGCGGCAGCGATGATGACACGTATGCCGCGAGCGGCAGCTTCACGGGCAAACAGCTCCACGGCCTGCGGCGTGCGATGGGCAGAGAGAGCGTTCACCTCGAAGGGCACTTGCAGCTCGTCGAGCTGCTTACAGGCTTTTTCCATGACGGGCAGGTCGCTGGTGCTGCCCATGATAATACTGATAACGGGGTTCATATTATAAATAAGTGATGGATACGAAGGCACAGACGACACCAATGAAATAGCCACCCACCACCTGCGCCAATGAGTGCTGGCGCAGGATGATGCGCGCCGAGCCTACGATGCCGGAGACAAGGATGGCCAGGCACAGCCAGCCCACGGGGTTGAACTCAAACAGGAATCCGTAAGCCACGAGGGCGCCGGTGACGCCGCCGATGGCTGCCGTGTGTGTGGAGATCTTCCAGAAGAAGTTGACGATGATGCTGACCGCCTGGATGATGAGCGCTGCAATGATGATGCTGATAATCTCGTGGTTGACGTAGACCCTGTCAAGCAGCCAGATGCACAGCAGATAGCTGGTGATGCTGATGGCGTAAGGCACGATGCGGTTGCGCTTCCGTCCCAGCTCCTGCAGGCTCCAGCCGCGCACTAAGCGGTAGAGGAAGATGAGCACCGTGGGAATGAAGACAGTGAGCAGATAGACGGTGGCGGCGAGCAGCAGCTTGTATTTCGTGGGCAGCCCGCTCAGGAAGGTGAAGGTGAGTAGCAAGGCGATGCCCACCAATGGCAAGTAGAACGGCGTAAAGATGATGCTGACCACTCTGGCCGTGATGATGAGTCCTTTGTTGCGTGTCACGTCTATTTGCGATTTGCTGTTTGTGGTTTTACGATTTGCGCAGGCGGGCGACGGGCAGGCCGAGCTGCTCGCGGTATTTGGCCACTGTGCGGCGGGCGATGGGGAAGCCCTGCTGCTTCAGACCGTCGCACAGCGCATCATCGTTCAGGGGATTGTGCTTGTCCTCGTTGTCAATGAGCTGCTTCAGTGCCGCCTTGATCTGTCGCGTAGACAGTGCCTCGCCCGTGCTGGTGACGTAGCCGTCGTTGAAGAAGAATTTCAGGGGGAAGGTTCCCCAGCGTGTCTGCACGTATTTAGAGCTGGAGACGCGCGAGATGGTGCTCAGGTCCTGGCCTGTCAGCGCCGCCACGTCCTTCAGTATCATGGGGCGCAGCAGCTCCTCGTCGCCCTCCTCGAAGAATGGGCGCTGCAGCTGCATGATGGCTTTCATGGTGCGCAACATTGTCTGGCGGCGCGTCTCCATCGCGTCGATGAAACTTTGTGCAGCCTCCACCTTCTGGCGGGTATAGAGCAGGGCCTCCTTCTGCTGGCGACTCAGATGGTCGCGGTTGACCTGGAAGTCCTTCAGCAGGTCGGCAAACGACTGCGAGATTTCCAGGCGTGGCATTTCGCCATAGTTCAGCTGCAGGCTGAGCGTGCCGTCATCCAGATTTTCTACGATGAAATCGGGAGTTATCTGCTGTGAGGAGTGTCCCACGGCCTCGCCTAAGGACGAGCCGGGCTTGGGATTGAGGCGACGCAGCTCGGCAAAGAGCTCTTCAGCATCGGCATCGCTCAGGTTCATCAGCTGCTGTATGCGCTTCCATTTCTTTTTGGTGAAGTCTTCGAAATAGTGGGCCACCACACGCTTCATCTTTTCCTTCAACTGCGAGTTGCTGCGCCGTTCTATCTGCAGCAGCATGCACTCTTGCAGCGAGCGGGCGCCGATGCCTGGCGGGTCCATCTGCTGCAAGCACTGCAACAGCCGCAGGGCGTCATCCTCGGTGATGTCGATGTTATGGTAGATGGCCAGCTGCTCGCAGATGTCGGTCAGGGATGTGCGCAACAGACCGTCGTCGTCGAGCGACTGGATGATATATTCGAGGACATAGCGGTCGGTGTCGCTCAGGTCTTGCTCGCCCACCTGAGCCATCAGCGTGTCGTAGAACGACTGCTCCTGCGCCAGTACTGTCTGCTCCTGCTCTTCGCCCCATGGCTGTCCGCCCTGATAGACAGGCAGGTCTTCATCGTCGCGCCCAATGTTCTCCAAGGCGGCGTCAAGGGCATCGCTGCGCTCCTCGCGCTCACGCTGCGTATCAAAATCCTCGGTGGAATCGGCATTTTCTGCTGTCTCCGAAGCATTGTCCCACGAAGGAAACTCATCGTCGGTCACCGATTTCTCCAGCGCGGGATTGTCGTGCAGCTCCGTCTCTACGCGCTCCTCCATCTGCTGCAGGGGCAATTCCACTAACTGCGACACCAGCAGCTGCTGGGCGGTGATGCTCTGCAGCTGCCGTTGCTCCTGTTTCTGTTGCTGTATCTGAACTTGCTCCATGATGAGGAATGGTGAAGTTAGGTTATTGAGAAGCTATTTGTAATATTCCATGAGTTGTTCGGCGAAGGCGTGCAGCTGCTCCGGCTCCTTGTCGCTCATGCGCTGCCATATCTGCTGGCAGGGCAGTAGCAGAGGTGAGAACGTCACCTCGCTGCGCTGCAAGTACGGGTCGCAAATCTGGTAGACGTCGAGCACTTCCACGACATCTCGCGGCTCCAGATGCAGCTTGCGCGCCAACTTCACCACCTCCGGTGTCCCGGTTACCATGGTCAGCGGCGTCAGCTGGAAGTAGATGTTGAGGATGAGAATCAGCATGACAGGCGTGAACCGCTCGTCCTGCTCCAAGGGGCGGAAGTCGCGCTCGAAGGTTTCCTGCACCTCCACGCCCTCGTAGAACTCGTCGGCAGCACCGAATCCCTTCATGCTCCTGTACAGCCTCACTGCTCGTTCCAAGCGTTTGGGGGCTTTGGAGTAGGTCTTCCAGATGCGCTCTATGCGTGGCGTCTTCAGCGTGGCAATCTGCTGCATACGTCTCTGCAAGGTCTCGGGAGCAATATGCAGTTCAAGACTCAAATCCACCATCGTCCGGCTGTAGAGGGGCTTAATGCCCACGGGACGTTGCAAGTAGGCCTCCATCAGCAGGAGCCAGTAGTCATCGTGCCAAACCGTCTTCTTTGCCATGTCTCTACGGGTTTTATTTTGCAAAATTACAAAAAAAACTTCTTACTGCGCTCTTTTTCAGGCAAAAAGTACAGCCTCTGCCATTTTTTTTTTAATTTTGCAGCCAAGTAGAGACGTCGCATTGTGGCGCCTCCGCGCAAACGCTAAAATAACATAGCAGTATAGACGCGTAGAAGATGAGAATAGGAAATATAGACTTAGGCGAGCGTCCCGTGTTCCTGGCTCCTATGGAGGATGTCACCGACATCGGCTTCCGTTTGCTGTGCAAGCGTTTCGGTGCCTCTATGGTCTACACCGAGTTTGTGTCGGCCGAGGCGTTGGTGCGCGATGTGAAGAGCACCGTGCAGAAACTGACCATCAGCGACGAGGAGCGGCCCGTGGGCATACAGATCTATGGCCGTGACACCGACGCGATGGTCGAGGCGGCGCGCATGGTGGAGCAGGCCGGCCCCGATGTCATCGACCTGAACTTCGGCTGTCCCGTGAAGAAAGTGGCGGGCAAGGGTGCCGGCGCCGGCATGTTGCAGAACATCCCGAAGATGCTCGACATCACCCGTCAAGTGGTGCAGGCGGTGAAGATGCCGGTGACGGTGAAGACACGTTTAGGTTGGAACAGCGAACAGCTCATCATCACGACGCTGGCTGAGCAGTTGCAGGACTGCGGCATACAGGCGCTGACCATCCACGGCCGCACCCGCTCGCAGATGTACACTGGCCAGGCCGACTGGACGCTCATTGGCGAGGTGAAGCGCAATCCGCGCATTCATATTCCCATCATCGGCAATGGTGACATCACTTCGCCGGAGTCGGCGCTGCAGGCTTTCGAGCGCTATGGCGTGGATGCCATCATGGTGGGGCGTGCCACCTTCGGCGCTCCCTGGATCTTTAAGGAGATCAGGGACTTTTTGGCTGAGGCTGATGGGGAGTCCCACCCCCTCTCCTTCAACGAGAAGCTTGACATCCTGGAGGAGCTGCTGCGCATCAACGTGGAGCGCATCGACGAGCAGCGCGGCATCATCCACACACGCCGCCACCTGGCTGCCACCCCTATCTTCAAGGGCATTGCCAACTTCCGCCCCACGCGCATCGCCATGCTCCGTGCCACACACATGGACGAGCTCCTGGCAATCTTGGAAAACACCCGCGAATTGTTGGGGAAGTAAAAAGGGAAGTAAAAGAGGAAGTAATTAAAAGGAAGTAAAAAGGGAAGTTAAAGTTGAAGTAAAATTGGGAGTTAAAATGGACTATAGTCTATTGTCCATTTTAACTCCCAATTTAACTCCCGGTTTTACTTCCTATTTAACTCCCGATTAAGCTTCAATCAGTTGTACTTCAGAATCTGCCCTGGCTTCAGCACTGTGCGCTGCGTGATGCGGTTCAGACGGCAGAGGGCATCGACGGTGGTGCCATGCTTGCGTGCAATGGCGAAGAGTGTCTCGCCGCGCTTCACCTTGTGATAGCTGTTGGAACGCTGCGTGGTGGCACGTGCAGAGCGTACGGTGGCGGGTTGCTTGGTCTGCTGCTGGGCCAGCTGTGCATAGTCGGTGTTGTCATTGCCGCCGGTACCGCCGACGCCGCGCAGGCGAGTGGCTACGAGCGACTCCTGATTGTAGGTGGCCTTACGGAACATGTAGTAGTCGCCCACAACGTCCTGATTGTAGAAGTCGAACATCAGAGCAGGATTCAGAGCCGTGCCGCAGAGCCGTGTCTCAAAGTGCAGGTGTGAGCCTGTGCTGCGTCCCGTGGAGCCGCCCAGTCCGATGGGCTGCCCGGCGCGCACCTCCTGATTCTCCTCCACCAGCTGCTTCGACATGTGACCGTAGATGGTTTCCAAACCGTTGGGATGGCGAATAACGACATACTTACCGTAGCCCTTGGCCTCGAAGCGCACGATGCGCACCTTGCCTGAGAAGGCAGCCACGATGGTGTCGCCGGTGTTCAGCTTGATGTCCAGTCCCTTGTGCTGGCGTCCCCAGCGCGGACCGAAGTTCGAAGTGATGTTGCGGCTGGGCGACGGCATGGCGAAGTCGCGCAGGTCGATGAGGAAAGAGTCGGGCAAGGTGGTCTGATGGCTGACATACTGATTGTTCCAGTCATCGTAGAGCATAGCAGCGGGCGAGGTGGTGGTCACTTCGCTCTCAAGCAGTTGATTCAACTGGATGGAATCGACGGCGCGGAGCTTGCGGTCGATGGGTGCCTGGTTGGCAATGAGGTCTTGTGCGGCTGCAGGCATCACTGCCGTCAGTGCGAGGGCCATCAGAAGGTTTTTCTTCAAATTTTTCAGCATGCGTTATTCAGGGTGTTATGTTATTATCAATGACAAAAAGGCGTCGTTTGACGCAATCACGGTGCAAAGGTACAAAAAAAGTAAGAGTTAAGAGTTAAGACTTAGGAGTTATTTCCCCGGAGTTAATTATTTTTAACTCCCACTCCCATCTCTTAACTCTTAACTCTCAACTCTCAACCCTCATCTCTCAACTCTCATCTCTCATCTCTCATCTCTCAACTCTCAACTCTCAACACTCATCTCTCATCTCTCAACACTCAACTCTCAACTCTCAACTCTCAACTCTCAACTCTTAATCCACAATCAGACATTCGCCCGTCATGTCCTCAGGCTGCTTCAGTCCCATGATGTGCAAGATGCTGGGAGCGACATCAGCCAGGCGTCCGTCCTTCACGGTGGCGCTGTTGTTGTCGGTGACGTAGATGAAGGGCACGGGGTTGAGCGAGTGTGCAGTGTTGGGTGTGCCGTCGGGGTTGATGGCGTTGTCGGCGTTGCCGTGGTCAGCAATGATGATGGCCTCGTATCCGTTTTTCTTCGCAGCCTCGATGACGGCCTCCACGCAGTGGTCGACGGCCCACACGGCTTTGGCGATGGCGTTGTACACGCCGGTGTGTCCCACCATGTCGCCGTTGGCGAAGTTTACCACGATGAAATCGTACATTTGTGTGCCGATGGCAGCCACGAGCTTGTCCTTCACCTCGTAGGCGCTCATCTCGGGTTTGAGGTCGTAGGTGGCCACTTTTGGCGAAGCCACGAGTATGCGGTCCTCATTCTCGAAGGGGGCTTCGCGTCCGCCGTTGAAGAAGAAGGTGACGTGTGCATATTTCTCCGTCTCGGCGGTGTGCAGCTGCTTCTTGCCCTCCTGCGAGAGATATTCGCCCAGCGTGTTCTCCACGTTCTCCTTGGGGAAGAGGATGTGCACGCCCTTGAAGTTGGCGTCGTAGGGCGTCATGCAGTAATACTGCAGGTTGGCGATGGTCTTCATGCCAGCTTCGGGCATGTCCTGCTGTGTGAGTACGATGGTGAGCTCCTTGGCGCGGTCGTTGCGGAAGTTGATGAAGATGACGACGTCGCCCTCCTCGATGCATCCGTTGACGGTGGCGTTGTGGATAGGCTTGATGAACTCGTCGGTCACTCCCTCGTCGTAGCTCTCCTGCATGGCCACAACCATGTCGGTGGCCTGCTTGCCGGTGCCGTTGACCAGGAGGTCGTAGCCCTCTTTCACACGCTCCCAACGCTTGTCGCGGTCCATGGCGTAGAATCGTCCCACGATGCTGGCGATGGCAGCGTCGTTCTGTGCGCAGACGTCGGTGACCTGCTGTATGAAGCCCTTACCGCTCTTCGGGTCGGTGTCGCGGCCGTCCATGAAGCAGTGCACGAAGGTCTGGTTTTTCAGCCCGTAGTGCTTGCCCACCTCGATGAGCTTGAACAGGTGCTCAAGGCTGGAGTGCACGCCTCCGTCGCTGGTGAGGCCCATGAGGTGCAGTTTCTTGTTGTTTTCCTTGGCGTATGTATAGGCAGCCTTCACCTGTGGGTTCTCCACGATGCTGTTGTCCTTGCAGGCGCGGTTGATTTTCACCAGGTCCTGATAGACGATGCGGCCTGCGCCGATGTTGAGGTGTCCCACCTCCGAGTTGCCCATCTGTCCGTCGGGCAGTCCCACGTCTTCGCCGCTGGCCTGCAGCTGCGAGTGTGCGCTGGTGGCTGTGAGATAATCAAGGTAAGGAGTAGGCGTATTGAAGATCACGTCGCCTTTGCCGTGCTGTCCGATTCCCCATCCGTCGAGAATCATCAAAAGTGCTTTCTTTGCCATGTTGTTATTCCTGTATATTAATAATAATGTATCTGAAATAGGCTGCAAAGTTACGAAGAAGAAAGCGAACAGCAAAAAAAAGTTGCATTTTTCTTTTGCTTTTAGTTTGATTGTTAGTATCTTTGCAAAACCCATATTGCAAAACAAAGAATACCATGAAGAAATACGTCTTATTAGCCTTGTGTCTTGCGGTCTTCGCTACTACCTGGGCACTGCCCGTGACGAAAGAGCAGGCCAGGAGCCAGGCCCGCCAGTATCTCCTCCAGCGCCGTCTGCCGGGCAATGGGCAGATTGAGCTGAGCGACGTTGCCAAGTCCACCATCCTCAAGTCGAAATCCACTGATGCAGCGCCCCAGCTCTACTATGTCTTCAATGTGAACGGCAGCGACGGTTTCATCATTGTCAGTGCCGACGACGGCACCCAGCCCATTCTCGGCTGGTGCGACCACGGCCGACGCCCCGGCTCCGCGTCAGGGCATCTACACCATGAGCGGCGTGCGCATAGATGACACCCGTCCGCTTTCGCCCGGCATCTACATCGTCAACGGGAAGAAGAAGATGGTGGACCGTACAGCCCCCGGTAAAAATGCTATGCAGATGGAATAAGGCATAGTTACGCCGCTGTTTAGGTCAGGTTGATACCGCGAAGCGGCCTTAGAAAAAACCAATAAAAACAAGAAAAACAAATAAAAACAATCTTTTTCTACACAAACAGTGCGCAGCCCTTCCCCTCCTTTTCCAAAGGAGGGGTTAGGGGTGGTTTGTCAAAGATGTCCCAACCTATTTACAGTCCCAAAGGGACGGCGGAATACAGGCAGGGGCAACGCCCCTGTATAGCGCAGCACAACAACAAGCCCCGAAGGGGCGGCAGAAGACGATGGTGAGTACCAATCGTCCGATGGTGAGTACCAATCGTCCGATGGTGAGTACCAATCGTCCGATGGTGAGCACCAATCGTCTTCCGTCGCCCCTTCGGGGCTTCGGACACTCTGTCCGAGTTAAAGGAGTTAAAGACAATAGCTTTTCTATGGATTTCCACCCATGTGAGAATCCTGCAGTTTCAAGGCTGCATGGGTTTTAAAAGTTTCCTGCCGAGAAACCATCGGTTTCTCGGCAGGAAACCAAAGGTTTCTCGCCAGGAAACTTTTGCATAAAAGCCCCAGATGGCAACAAGATACATGCTGTACGTATGGAGTGACATAGTTATGGCGCGAAATAGGTCAGTTCGTTACCCGAGTTATGTCGTCCCTTCGGGACTTTTCGCTGCGCCTTGCCCTTCGCGTAGCTCAATGCGCAGCCATCCCCTCTTGAACCCTGCCCTTACGGGAAGGGGTTCTTGCCTTGCAAGCGTCCTTCGGCCGAGCGAGGGGTGGGGTCTGTAACTTCTTCGCCGCCTCATATTCGCTGTTCCTTCTTCGCTGATAAAATATTACAGACATTACAGACCCCACCTCTGCCCCTCCCCTTGAAGGGAGGGGAGTGCCTCACGGAGTTCCTGCGGTGGGCAATGCGATAGCTATTGTACCAAATGAGAAAATTTACGAATTTGTTTTTCTTGTTTTTATTGGTTTTTATTGTTTTTTTCTCAGGCCGCTTCGCGGTATCAACTCACATAGATAGCGACGTAACTATGTCTCATTCATCCGCACAGCACGAAAAATTACGGACAGTTTTAAAACAGTAAAAGTGAGGAGGCGATGAGCACCTGCAGGCTTTATTTTCCTGCGTGCGAACCCGCCAGCACGGCCTCGCGCATTTTCTTCTGCAGGCCGCTGGCAAAAATGAAATCGGTGAGGCGGGTGTTGGTCGAGTCCATGATCTGGCCGCTCTGCCCCTGCCACTCCTTGTGTCCTTCGTAGATGAATATGATATTCTCGCCAATGCCCATGACAGAATTCATGTCGTGGGTATTGATGATGGTGGTCATTTTGTATTCATGGGTGATGGAGTGAAGTAGGTCGTCGATGACGAGCGATGTCTTCGGGTCGAGGCCGCTGTTAGGCTCGTCGCAGAACAGGTACTTGGGCTGCAGGGCTATGGCACGTGCTATGGCCACACGCTTCTGCATGCCGCCGCTGATTTCGCCCGGGAACTTCTGGTCGGCATCTGTCAGGCTCACGCGGTCCAGACACTCCTTGGCACGGCGCTCGCGCTCGCGCAGTGTCATCTGCGAGAACATGTCGAGCGGGAACATCACATTTTCAAGCACCGTCATCGAGTCGAACAGCGCAGCCGACTGGAAGATCATGCCCATCTCGCGCCGCATGAACACTTTCTCTTGCTTTGACATGCGCACAAAGTCGCGCCCGTCGTAGAGCACCTGACCGCTGGTAGGCTCCAGCAGGCCTACCAGATTTTTCATCAGCACCGTCTTGCCACTGCCGCTGCGGCCGATGATGAGGTTGGTGATGCCGTCTTCGAAGGTGGTCGAGATGTCCTTCAGCACGTCCTTTGACGTCGTCGTGCCGTCGGGAGCCGTCTCTTCAAAGCTCTTGTAGAGGTTTTTTACTTCAATCATCTTTCTGATTTGGATGCAAAGATACACATTTTCCTTCATATTATCTCCGTATTCCTTTTTTTTTTCTATTTTTGCGTCGAAATGATGTCACAAAACCAATGTTTGTGCGTATATAGGATAGAATGACGCAAGAGGAATACAAGGACGAAGTCAGGCGCATACGCCCTAAGCTGCTCTCTGTGGCGCGGCGCTATGTCGATGACGACGATGCTGAGGACACTGTGCAGGACGTGCTGCTGCGCCTGTGGCAGATGCTCGACCAGCTGCGCCTGCCCATCGATGCCCTTGCCACGGTGCTGGTGCGCAACCACTGCATCACCCTGCTGCGAAAGCAGCGCCGCGCCGCCGAGCTTCCTGCCGCCACCGTGCCCGACGGTTTCCCCGTCGGAGCCGACGACGACAACGCCGAAGAGTACCTCGACCGACTGATGACCATCGTCGAGCGCCTGCCATCGCTGCAGCAGACCATCCTGCGGCTCCGCCATATAGAGGGGATGGAGATGGCCGACATAGCCAGGCTCACCGGGAGCAACGAGGTGGCTGTGAGAAAAGCACTGAGCCGAGCCCGTCAGGCGGTGAGGCAGAAGTTCCTGAATGAAGTGCCCCCAGAATGAGCAAACAAAAAAGTTACAACGAAATGACCGATAATATCTTGAAGATACGCACCCTGTTAGACCGTTTCTTCGACGGCGAGACGACGGTCAGCGAAGAGCAGGAGCTCTATGCCTTCTTCCGTGAGACCGTCGACCTGCCCGATGACCTGGCATCCTTGCGTCCCATGTTCGTCGCATACGATGCTGCTCAGTCTGTTGCGTTGTCCACGCAACCGGCGAAACGGCCTGCACCTCGTCGCCGTTGGCTGCCCTGGGCTGTGGCTGCCGCAGTCACCGTACTGCTGATGGGAGGTGCCATGCTCCTTTTCAATCGCAGTCAGCAGCCTGTCAGCGATGAAGGTGAAGAACTGATAGCCTATATCTACGGCCAGCGCACCACTGACCCGGCTGTGGTGCTGGCCGAAATGAACGCTACGATGATTGCGATGCAGGGCGATGGCTCCGACGTGGTGGAAGAGCAACTGAAGGCAATGTTTGAATATTAATATAATAATGTATATGAAACGACTGTTGTTTTGTTTATCATTGATGGCTTCTCTCCTGTCGGTCGGCAGTGCTTCGGCACAGACAGGGCTGAAGATGAACGACCTGTTCGAGGGGCGTGTCATCTCGCAGGAGCGCATGGTGGAGACCCGCGTGCGAGGCAAGTCGCTGGAGAAATACCAGTTGACCTACTATCGCAGTGTGCGACTGAACGCCACTGACGAAGAAGCCGTGTATCTGCGCCAGCTGTTGGGACAGGATGCGGATCGGAGCATCGATATGCTAACCTATCGCAAGAACCCTCACCGATGGGACACCTGGACATGTAAGCTGCAAATGCCGTCGGCTGGCAGCAAGAACCGCTTCCTGTGCTTTCAGGAGGTGTGGAACAAAGAGCACGACCAGTGCGAAGTGACCGTCATCTATATGGAGGGCACCGTCGGCAGCTTGGAAGAACTGGAAGAAAAGTTGAAAAATTAAAAGAATAAAAAAATGAAACGTATCGCTTTTTTATCATTTGTCATTTGCTGTTTGTCATTTAGCAGCGTAGCTGCACAGACAGACACGCTCGTCATCAACGAGCCGAACAAGGTAACCATCGTCAGCAACGACTCCCTGCAGCGTGTCATCGTCAACGGCAGGCGTGGCGACAGCGACTTTGTCTATCAGAACACCATCCGCCTCGTGGACGGCAACTACGAGAGCAATGTCAGTATCAGCCGCGACCACTGGGAACTTATCCCTTCTTTGCCAGTAGGGCGCAGCAGGAACACGGCCGATGACGGCACTAACCGTTTTGACCACCGTAACGTGATTACGGCTCACTTGGGTGTCGGCTTCACTGCGCCGACCAAGGCCGACAGCCGCTTGGACTTCTCAACGTTTAAGTCGTGGGAGTTCTTCGCTAATATCATTCAATGGGATCACGCCATGGACCGGCGGTGGCGCGATAAATTCTCATTCGGACTGGGCATCGACTGGCGCAACTACCGCATCACCGACGACATGCTGTTCACGAAGGGAGAGGATGGCAATGTCACCGTCGGCCGCTATCCGCTGGAGTTTGAGCCGAAGTTCTCGCGCATCAAGGTCTTCTCGCTCACAGCCACCCTGCGCTACGAGCATGACTTCGGCTACGGCTTCGCCATTGGTTTCGGCCCCGTGGTGAACTTCAATACCTATGCCTCCATCAAAACACGCTACAAGTTCCTGGGCGAGAAGCAGAAACGGATAGAGAAGAACATCCGCCAGCGTCCCATCACCATCGACTGGATGCTGAACATGAGGATTGCCGATTTTCCCTTCTACGTGAAATACAGCAACGACGACGTGCTGAAGGACGGCGGCATCAAGTTCCGTTCGCTGTCCTTCGGCCTCTATCTGTAATCGATTCAATTTTCGCAAGTTTTGGAGTTAAAGGAGTTAAAGACAATAGCTTTGCTATGGATTTCAACCCAGAGACGAAGGCTGCCAGAGGACGTAGTTGCTGATGCGCACTTCGCCGCCTGCGAATGAACGGTACATAAAAAAGCCCGAAGGGGCGACAGAAACGGTGCACGTGTTCTGTCGCCCCTTCGGGAGTTGTGATGGCAGTTACTGAGTAGAGTTGCTGTCCACCTGCACTGCTTTGGGCAGAGGAATCTCCTCTCTCGGCCCCTCGTACAGGAAGTCGAAGATGCCGTAGCCAATGATTGCCAGCAGCACTGCCAGTATGACCATGTGAATGATGAAGCGTCGCCGTTCCTTGTCGTCAACCTGTCGGCGTCGTTTCTTCTTTGGCGGTTCCTCATCCGACTGTCCTGTAGGCACAAGCATACGTCCTAAGGGCTTCGGTGGATGGTTTTCGGTTACGGGCTCCTCATGCCAGTTGATTCTTTCCATGCTATGTTCGTCTGTTTTTTAGTCCGTGTCATTCTGGTGCTGTCATTCAGCTACGTGTAAACCGGGCGCTCACTTCATCCGCCATTCGCCATTCCTTTCCACCATGGGCACAACAATCTCCTCCTGAGAGGCGTCGTCGTAAGTCATTTTCAGGAAGACCTGCATGATGTGGAGGGCTGTGTCGGGCTCGGCATGCGAGAAGTCGATGTTTCTCACAACGCCGCGCTGCCGCTCCGTTTTCAGCACGTGCTGCTTGTAGAACATAATCAGCTGCTGGCGCTGCTCTTCGTTGATACTGTCAGCGATGACGCGCCCCCTGATGAATTTCTCTGGTTTGTTCTGTATGTACAGCGCCCTGTAGCACTCGAGCGCCACGCCGCCCGCCCGCGTCTCATCGTCCACAGGCAGCGTCTTTGTTTGGTCGGTGCAGCACAGCAGCAGCACCGCAAACAGTCCTGTCAAGATTCTTCTCATGCTTTGTAGGTTCGTGTAAGTCTTTTATTTCTGGCGCACGAAGACGTTGATGGGTGTGCCTGTGAGCGTCCAGTTCTCGCGAATCTTGTTCTCGAGGAAGCGCTTGTAAGGCTCCTTCACATACTGTGGCAGGTTGGCGTAGAAGATAAAGGTGGGAATCTGCGTGTCGGGCACCTGACTCACATATTTTATCTTGATGTACTTGCCCTTGATGCTGGGCGGCGGCGTGGCCTCGATGAGTGGCAGCATTACCTCGTTGAGCTTTGTGGTGCCGATGCGCAGCTTGCGGTTCAGATAGACCTGCTTGGCCGTCTCCAGGACTTTGAAGATGCGCTGCTTGGTCAGGGCCGAGGCGAAGATGATGGGGAAGTCGCGGAAGGGCGCCATGCGCTCGCGGATGGCATTCTCGAAGGTGTCGATGACGATTTGCGACTTCTCCTCTACCAGGTCCCATTTGTTCACCACCACCACCAGCGACTTGTTGTTCTTCTGTATGAGCTGGAAGATGTTCATGTCCTGTGCCTCGATGCCTCGCGTGGCGTCAATCATCAGGATGCACACGTCGCTGTTCTCTATGGCCCTGATGGCGCGCATGACGCTGTAGAACTCCAAGTCCTCTGTCACCTTGCTCTTGCGGCGTATGCCGGCCGTGTCGACCAAGTAGAAGTCGAATCCGAACTTATCGTAGCGTGTATAGATGCTGTCGCGCGTGGTGCCGGCGATGTCGGTCACGATGTGCCGGTCCTCGCCGATGAAGGCGTTGATGATGCTCGACTTGCCGGCGTTGGGCCTGCCCACCACGGCAAAGCGCGGAATGCCTTCCTCCAGCCCGTCGTCCTTCTTGTCAGGCAGCAGCTCCAAGACTTTGTCCAACAGGTCGCCCGTGCCGCTGCCCGTGGCGGCGCTGATGCAGTAGGGGTCGCCCAGGCCCAGCTTGTAGAAGTCGTACTGGTTGTAGAGGTCCTTGTTGTCGTCGGCCTTGTTGGCCACCAGCACAACAGGCAGCTTCGACTTCCTCAGAATCTGCGCCACGTCCTCGTCCCAGTCGGTCACGCCGTTCTTGATGTCACAGAGGAACAGCACCAGGTCGGCCTCCTCCGTGGCGATGATCACCTGCTTGCGAATCTCCTCCTCGAAGATGTCGTCGCTGTTCACCACCCATCCGCCGGTGTCGACAACGGAAAATTCCTTGCCGTTCCAGTCGCATTTGCCGTACTGGCGGTCACGCGTCGTGCCGGCCTCATCGCTCACGATGGCCTGACGGCTCTTCGTCAGGCGGTTAAACAATGTGGACTTGCCCACATTGGGACGCCCCACAATGGCTACTAAGTTTCCCATAACAGAATATTTGGTGCAAAAAGTAGTAAAAATACAACGCTGTTACAACATATTGATTTCCTCTGGTGAGAGATAGGTTATCGCAGCTATCTCTTCAATGCTTTCTCCTCTCTCCTTCATCCTGCGGGCTATTTCCAAAGCCTTTTTCTGCTCACCCTCAGCACGCCCCTCAGCACGCCCCTCAGCACGCCCCTCAGCACGCCCTCCGGCACGCCCCTCAGCACGCCCCTCAGCACGCCCCTCA
>JAEEPZ010000056.1 GCA_016285055.1 Prevotella sp. | reverse complement strand
CGATGACGGATTTTCTGACTCATTTTCAATGCCTTTTGTCTCAGTTCGGAAGTCTGCTTCTGAACGTTTAGTATTGCTACTATTCCACACATAATCTTCTTTATTTTTATAGGTACGACAAATACAGGTAATTGGTTTGGGCTGGATACTCCGCTGCAAGTGTGTCAATCTGGTTGACGGTGGGCACGAGGCCCAACTGCTTGCGCCACGAGCGGACGGTGAGCCCGGCTTTTTCCATCTTCATCCGCTGTTCTAAGCCGATGGCTCGGGCAATCTGAAAGTCGGAGAAGCCGTAAACCTTGGCGGCATGTAACAGCTGACAGATCTCTGGCGAATGAAGGTACTCCTTGAACTCGCTTGGCTCCATGAACTCCGAGACCTCAGCAAGGATGGTCTGCTCTTTCAGCTGCTGGTCGATGTCGACGATGTGCTTCAGCTTCTGCAGGAACCAGCGGTCAATCTTCGTCAGTTGGTGAATCTGCTCGACGCTGTAGCCAATTTTCAATGCTTTCGACACGACAAAAATACGCATATCCGTAGGCTCGTGCAACGACTTGGCTATATCCTTAATCTTGATTTCGTGATTCTCTACGAATCCATGCATGCCCTGCCCTATCATTCGCAAGCCCTTCTGCAGGGCTTCCTCGAACGTGCGACCGATGGCCATCACCTCGCCGACGCTCTTCATCGACGAGCCGAGCTCACGCTTCACACCGTGGAACTTCGTCAGGTCCCAGCGGGGAATTTTCACCACCACATAGTCGAGGGCAGGCTCGAAGAAGGCAGAGGTAGTCTTAGTAACAGAGTTCTTCAGTTCGAACAGCCCATAGCCCAAGCCCAGCTTGGCAGCGACAAAAGCCAGCGGATAGCCCGTTGCCTTCGATGCCAGCGCCGACGAGCGGCTCAGACGGGCGTTGACCTCAATGACGCGGTAGTCCTCGCTGTTGGGGTCGAGGGCGTACTGCACGTTGCACTCGCCCACGATGCCGATGTGCCGGATAATCTTGATGGCCAGTTCGCGCAGCTTGTGGTACTCGCTATTGCTGAGTGTCTGCGACGGAGCCACCACAATCGACTCGCCTGTATGTATGCCTAACGGGTCGAAGTTCTCCATGTTACAGACGGTGATGCAGTTGTCGTAGCGGTCGCGCACCACCTCGTACTCTATCTCCTTCCAGCCACGCAGCGACTTCTCTACCAGCACCTGCGGCGAGAACGAGAAGGCCTCTTCAGCCTGCGCCAGCAGCTCCTCCTCGTTATCGCAGAAACCGCTGCCCAGACCACCAAGGGCGTATGCGGCACGCAGTATAACGGGAAATCCCAGCTCGTGGGCTGCCCGCTGCACCTCCTCGACAGTTGAGCACGCATCGCTCTTGATGGTCTTCACGCCAATCTCGTCGAGGCGCTTGACGAAGAGGTCGCGGTCTTCGGTATCGATGATGGCCTGAACGGGTGTGCCCAGCACGCGGACGCCGTATTTCTCCAACACACCTTTCTGATATAGTTCCACTCCACAGTTCAGGGCAGTCTGCCCGCCGAACGAGAGCAGGATGCCGTCGGGCCGCTCCTTCTCGATAACACGCTCCACAAACTCAGGCGTCACGGGCTGGAAATAAACCGTGTCGGCCACGTCTTTGGAGGTCTGCACCGTGGCAATATTGGGATTGATCAGCACGGAGTGAATGCCCTCTTCCTTCAGTGCCTTCAGTGCCTGTGCGCCGCTATAGTCAAACTCGCCGGCCTGACCAATTTTCAGGGCGCCGGAGCCGAGAATGAGGACTTTAGCCTCACCCCCGACCCCTCTCAAAGGGGAGAGGGGAGTAGTTAGCTTTTTCGCTGCTTTTCCGCCTTGAGAGTATATACTCCCCTCGCCCTTCGGAGAGGGGCCGGAGGTGAGGCTTCTTTTGAATTCGTCGAACATCCACTCCGTGTCTGTCGGCCCTGAGCAGGCTTCTGGATGAAACTGAGCCGAGAACCAGGGGTGCGTCTTGTGGCGGATACCCTCGTTCGAGCCGTCGTTCATATTCACGAAGAGCGGCTCCCAGTCGGCCGGCAATGTAGAGTCGTCCACCGCATAGCCGTGGTTCTGCGAGGTGATGAAGCACTGTGTCGTGCCCACCCGCTGTACCGGCTGGTTGTGTGAACGATGGCCGTACTTCAGCTTATAGGTTTTAGCCCCGGCAGCTCGGGCCAGCAACTGATTGCCAAGGCAGATGCCCATACAGGGACGCGACCCACCCCCGGCCATCTCTTTGGTCAGGAACTGCCGAATATGCCTGACAGTCATTTCACACTGTTCGGGGTCGCCAGGACCGTTAGCTAAGAACAGGCCGTCGAACTCCAACTGATTGAAGTCGTAGTCCCACGGCACACGAACCACCTCAAGGCCGCGACGTATCAGACAGCGGATGATGTTGGCCTTCACACCACAATCGACGAGCACCACCCGTTTCCCGGCACCCCTATTATAAGTAATGACCTCCTTGCAGCTTACCTTCTCCACCCAGTTCACGCTTCCATAATCCTCCTGTTCTGTATGCTGCGACAGTGTCGCAGCATGGTCGACAATTACGCGCCCCATCATCACGCCATGCTCGCGGAGCACTTTCGTGAGTCTTCGGGTATCGACGCCCGTAATGGCTGGAATCTTTTCGCGCTTCAGCCATGAGGCCAGCGACTCCTTCGCATTCCAGTGTGAATATGTCTCGCTATAGTCGGCCACGACAAGTGCCTTGACGTGAATATGGTCGCTCTCCAGAACAGGGAGAGCCTCACCCCCGACCCCTCTCCAAGGGGAGAGGGGAGTATTTAGCTTTTTCGCTGCTTCTCCGCCTTGAGAGTATATACTCCCCTCACCCTTCGGAGAGGGGCTGGGGGAGAGGCTTGGCACGCCATAGTTGCCAATCAGCGGAAAGGTTGTCACCAGTATCTGACCGGCATAGCTGGGGTCTGTCAGACTCTCCGGATAGCCCGTCATAGCAGTGTTGAACACCACCTCGCCCGACGTCTCGCCGTCGTAGCCAAACGACCAGCCGCAGAACTCTGTGCCATCCTCGAGTATTAGTTTTGCTTCTCTCATCATCTGTTTATTGTTGTTACTTCTGTTTGGTGTCAATGTAGTTCACGAAGGCGGCGTTGCAGAGCCGTGTACCGCCAGGCGTAGGATAGTGGCCGGTGAAATACCAGTCGCCCGGGTGGTTGGGGCAAGCCTTGTGCAGGCCCTCAATGCTCTGGAACACCAGTTCGATGGGAGCCTGCATACCCTTCGGGCGCAGCATCTCCACAATTTTCTGATTGATTTCCTCGACGGTGAAAGGCTCGTAGAGCGCACGGACGTGATTCTCTGTTTGAGGGTCGTGCTTGCAGGCCAGATAGGTATCGTTAACAAGTTGCCACAGACCGCGCTCCTCAATAAGCGCCATCGTGGCTCGGAAAGCGCAAAACTCCTCCAGTCGTGCCATGTCGATGCCATAGTAGTCGGGATAGCGAATCTGCGGCGAACTGCTCACCATCACAATCTTCTTGGGGTGCAGGCGGTCGAGAATCTTGAAGATGCTCTCCTTCAGAGTCGTGCCGCGAACGATGGAGTCGTCAATAATCACGAGATTATCCTCGTAGGGTCGCAGCGAACCGTAGCTGATGTCATAGACGTGGGCAGCCAGGTCGTTGCGCTCGCTGTTGTCGGCAATAAAGGTGCGCAGCTTAATGTCTTTCCACACCACCTTCTCCGTTCGTAAGTTGTAGCCCTGCTGGCGGAATCCGTCGGTCATGCCATAGAAGGCCACCTCGGCCGTATTGGGGATATATGAAAAAACTGTATTGGTTACATCATTGTCAATGGCTTTCAGAATGGCGGGCGTCAACTGTTCGCCCAGCCGCTTGCGCTCCTGATAGATGTCGCGGTCGGAGCCTCGGCTGAAGTAGATACGCTCAAACGAGCAGGCACTCAGCTTCTGTGCGGGCATAATCTGCTCCAGGTGGCTCTCGCCGTTACGGCGGACAATGAGCGACTCGCCGGGCTGCAGCTCACAGATGTCGTCAGTCTGCAGGTCAAAGGTTGTCTGCAATACGGGGCGCTCACTGGCCACGGCCACCATCTCATCGTCGCGATAGTAAAATGCCGGCCGGATGCCCCAGGGGTCGCGCACGGCAAACATCTCGCCGCTGCCCGTCAGACCGCACATCACGTAGCCGCCGTCGTAGTGCTCCATCGTCGTTCGCAGCACGTTAGTCATCTCTACGTGGTTGTCAATATAGTCGGTGATGTCCGTGCCCTGCAAGCCCTGCTGCTTTGCGATGGCATACAGCCGCTCCACCTCGCGGTCAAGCCGGTGCCCCATCAGTTCCAGCGTGATGTACGAGTCGCCATAGATACGTGGCGACTGTCCTTGCGAGATCAGGAAGCGGAATACCTCGTCGATGTTGGTCATGTTGAAGTTGCCGCACAGACAGAGGTTCTTCGCACGCCAGTTGTTGCGGCGCAGGAAAGGATGCACGTATTGCAGTCCGCTCTTGCCCGTCGTCGAATAGCGCAGGTGGCCCATATAGAGTTCGCCCGCCATCTCTTCGTTCACGCGACTAAAGATTTCGGTGATGGCGTCCTTGCCTTCTGCCTTCTCTCGGAACATGTACTCCGTGCCTGGCTCTTTGTCCAGACTCACCGAGGCAATACCAGCACCCTCCTGACCACGGTTGTGCTGCTTCTCCATCATCAGGTATAGCTTGTTGAAGCCATAGGCCCACGTGCCATACTTCTGGGCGTAGTAGTCCAGCGGCTTCAACAGGCGAATCATCGCCACGCCACACTCATGCTTCAGTTGCTCCATATCAGATACAGGCCTTGATGAACGACATAAACAGGGGGTGCGGATGGAGCACCGTCGACGAGTACTCAGGGTGGAACTGCGTACCGATGTACCAGCGCTTATCGGGTATCTCGACAATCTCCACAAGGTTGGCGGCGGGATTGATGCCCACGCACTTCATGCCAGCCTGCTCGTATTCCTTCTTATATTCATTGTTGAACTCATAGCGGTGGCGATGGCGCTCACGAATGAGCCCCGCTTTACCGTAAGCTTCAAAGACATGACTACCTTTCACCAGTTCACAGTCGTAGGCTCCCAGCCGCATCGTGCCACCAAGATTCGTCACGGTTTTCTGTTCCTCCATCAGGTCGATGACGGGATATTTAGTGTCCGCAGACATCTCGCTGCTGTTCGCATCCTGATACCCTAAGACATTCCTTGCAAATTCAATCACCATCATCTGCATGCCTAAGCAAATGCCGAAGGTAGGAATGTCGTGAGTACGCGTGTATTCGGCGGCTATGATTTTCCCCTCGATGCCGCGCTGTCCGAAACCAGGACAGATGACGATGCCAGCCATGCCCTGCAGCTGTGCGGCGACGTTCTCCGCCGTCACTCCCTCGCTGTTGATGAAATGAATCTTCGCCTTCACGTCGTTGTAGATACCGGCCAGGTTCAGACTCTCGCGGATGCTCTTATAAGCATCCTGCAGGTCGTATTTCCCTACCAGCGCTATGTGTACCTCGCGGGTGGCATGTCGCTGTTTGTCAAGGAAGTCGTGCCAGGAGGCCATGCCCGAAGCCCCCCCTACGGCCCCCGAGGGGGCTTCTATAGTTTTGCTGTCAGGGGTATGGTCTATAGTAGCCCCCTCGGGGGCTGAATGGGGGGCCTTGGCTGTTTTCTTTAGGATGGCAGCATCAAGCCCCTGCTGCTGCATATTTACCGGCACCTCGTAGATACTCGGCATGTCCTCGCTCTGCACCACGCACTCCAAGTCGACATTACAAAACGATGCCACCTTCATGCGCATCGCGTCATCAAGGTGGCGTTCGGTACGAAGCACGAGGATGTCGGGCTGGATACCCATCGACTGCAGTTCCTTTACTGAGTGTTGCGTGGGTTTCGTCTTCAACTCGTCAGCGGCTTTCAGATAAGGCACGTATGTCAGGTGTACACACACCGCGTCGCGCCCCAACTCCCAGCGCAACTGCCGGATAGCCTCCATGAACGGCGCACTCTCGATGTCGCCGATGGTGCCGCCAATTTCACAAATGACGAAAGCCCCTCCTACGGCCCCCGAGGGGGCTTCATCAGTGTTTGCGGCAGGGGCTAACATCCGCCGCTTTATCTCGTCCGTGATATGCGGCACCACCTGGATAGTCTTGCCCAGATAGTCGCCACGGCGCTCACGGTCAATAACCGTCTTGTAGATGCGGCCCGTGGTGATGGAGTTGTTGCGCGTGGTGCGGATACCCGTAAAGCGCTCATAGTGCCCCAGGTCGAGGTCGGTCTCGAAGCCGTCCTCCGTCACGTAGCACTCGCCGTGCTCGTAGGGGTTCAGCGTCCCCGGGTCGATGTTGATGTAGGGGTCGAACTTCTTGATGGTGACCTTGTAGCCGCGTGCCTGCAACAGCTTGCCGATGCTGGCCGAGATAATGCCTTTTCCCAATGAGGAAACCACGCCGCCTGTGACAAAGATGTATTTCGTTTCCATAAAAGCAATTGTGTTTTATGGGCTGCAAAGTTACGCTTTTTTTGCATGACTACTGCAAATGGAAGCTCACTTTTGATTGTTAAAACGCGAGTAAAGTGACAATGTGTAAGCTAAAAACGTTGTTTTGTGGTCAAAAAGCTCTTGTTTTGACCAGAAGCGCTATCAAAATGTATCATTATGACACAACGGCATTATACTAATTGCTAATCTTACTATTTATCCGACACTTCCTACACTCCCTACACCTGTTGAATAATTTTAGGTGTTGGAAGTGTAGGAAGTGTCGGATAAAAAGTGCAAATGACAATTATTATAGTAAAAGGACATGATAAATGGGCTGAAATGGGTATGTCATACCAGCACTTGGAAGGGGGAACCGACACCTGATGCTACACTTAGGCAGAAGGCGGGGGCTCTTGCCCAAAAGGCGGTGGGTTTCATCCAAAAGGCGCCGGGTTTTGGGCAAAAGGCACCGGGTTTTGAGCAAAAGGCACCGCCTTTTGGTCAGGTCGTAAGCTGGGGCAAGATGCCACCAATCGATTTCAATAAACTCAGTGCCTCTCCTTCTCCCTGATGTGCTCCTCATACTCCGCCAGCTCGCGCTCGCCGATGTGGGCCAGACCGTAGTGCTCGTCGTGCTGCGAGAAGTCGAGTCCTACCTTCTCGCTATAGGGCGAGACGCGCATGGGGATGAGACAGTCGATCAGCTTGTAGCCCAGCCAGCTCATCGCGAACGTGTAGATAAAGACAATGACGATGGCCAGCAGATGGTAGAGGAAAATGACGAAGCCATCCCATGTTCCGGCGATGAGGCCCTCCTGGATGAAGATACCCGTCAGGAAGGTGCCAAAGATACCGCCCGTGCCGTGGGTGGGAAACACGTCGAGGGCATCGTCGATGCTGGTGTGGGAGCGCCAGTAGACAGCCACGTTGCAGATGAGCGTGATGACGAAGGCAATGAAGATGCTCTGACCGACGGTGACATAGCCTGCCGACGGTGTGATGGCTACCAGACCGACCACGCAGCCCACGGCGGCACCCATGGCCGACGGTTTGCGCCCACGCAGACAGTCGAAGAATATCCACGTCATCATGGCTGTGGCCGAGGCGGTGTTGGTGTTCAGGAACGCCTTGACAGCCTGACCATCAGCATGCAGCGACGAACCGGCGTTGAAGCCGAACCAGCCTAACCAGAGCAAGGCTGCACCCAACAGCACAAACGGGATGTTGGCTGGCTCACTCTTCTCCGTGCTGCGCCGGCCTAAATAGATGGCTCCCGCAAGAGCGGCAATACCCGACGAGGCATGAACGACGATGCCACCGGCAAAATCGACGACGCCCCAGCGCAGGAAGAGTCCCTCGGGGTGCCACGTCATGTGGGCCAGCGGACAGTAGATGAAGAAAAAGAAGAACATCATGAAGAACAGGTAAGCCGAGAAGCGCACCCGCTCGGCAAACGACCCCGTGATGAGCGAGGGCGTGATGATGGCGAACTTCATCTGGAACAGGGCAAACAGCGCCAGCGGAATCGTTGCTCCGCCCAGCACGTTGCCAGCCGGTGTGGTGTACACTTCAGCTCCCACGCCGTGGAACATCAGGAACGTCAGCGGATTACCAATCACGCCGCCAATGTCGTCGCCGAAGCACAGCGAGAAACCGATGACCACCCAGAGCACCGAAATCAGTCCCATGGCGATAAACGACTGGAGCATGGTCGATATGACATTCTTCGCCCCAACCATGCCGCCATAGAAAAACGACAGGCCCGGCGTCATCATCAGCACAAATATCGTTGCAGTAATGAGCCACGCCACATCGGCAGCCGAAACCACTGACCAGTCACACTCGAACGTAGGCTCGCCTACGAACACACCTGCGACGGCTATCAACGTCATCGCCGCCATCAGGATTATCCAACGTTTCTTGATCTTCATCATATTCTATCTTGCATTTATACATTCTTTGATAAAGCCCTCTCCCCATCCGAGGAAGGAGAGAGGGAATACCTGGTAAAGATTAAGGCTGCAGCGTGAAGCCGAGAACCAGGTAGGCTTTTTGCGAGCAGGGGTTGCCAGTCACCTGTCCGAAGATGGGTACAGAGAACGAATCGGTTACTTTGATGTCCTTCGTGGCCCGTAGCGACAGGTTGGTGACAGCAAAGCCCGTTGTGCCGTAGAAGTCGGTGGCAAAGGGGACGGCACCGGCCGTAGCAGTCCAGTCGACTGTCGCAAGTCGGAATGGGACAGTTGCCTCAACATAGCTGCTGTAGGCCCGTTTGCCGTCCTTGTTTACGCCGTCGTTGCCGGCGAAGTTGGTGAACCATTGCAATGACGCAAAGCCGAAGTCGTAGCCGATGTTGGCTTCAAACAGATGGTTCGTTCCATGAGCGTCGTATTTAAAGTAGCGACCGTCTGGGTCGAGACCGACGTTGAACCAATAGTCGGTCACGCCTATGTTCAGTCCGCCGATGGTGTAGCCGAGCGTCAGGTCAAACTCCTTCGTATCGGCAGGATCGGTCAATCCGTAGCTGCCCCAGGCCGTCAGCGACAAGCCCTTGTAACCCACGCCGAATGTCGGCTGCAGCGACACGCTGCCCGCGTCCAGACCGCGCCAGATGTAACTACTTACAACGTCGCCACTAATCGACGTTTCAATCTCTTCCTGTGCAAGGGCGGTGCTGCTAAGCACCATGCCCATTGCCAATATAACAATCTTTTTCATACCTTTTTCCTTTTTTTCTTGTACTATTAATTATAGCAAGCCTCGCCATGTTCATAGATGTCAAGACCTTCTTCTTCGATTCGCTTGTCTACACGCAGGCCGTGCAGTTTCTTAATGCCATAGAACAGGATGAAACCGCAGGCGGCAGCCCATAGGTCGATGACCAAGACGCCGAAACACTCGGCGCCAAAGAATCCCCAGCCGTGACCATAGAAAGCGCCGTTCGATGTAGACAGCAGACCTGTCATCAGTGTGCCGAGAATACCGCAGACGCCATGCACACTCGAAGCACCGACAGGGTCGTCGATATGCAGACGGTGGTCGATGAACTCGATGGCATAGACCAGCACCAATCCACAGACAAGGCCAATGATGACGGCTCCCACAGGTGACACCAAATCGCAGCCAGCCGTGATGCCTACCAGTCCGGCCAGCACGCCGTTGAGTGTCAGCGAGAGCGACGGCTTACCATACTTCAGCCACGTAAGGAACATCGTGGCCGTACCTCCTGCTGCAGCAGCGAGGTTGGTGGTCAGGAACACGTGGCTGATGGCGATGCGGTTCACTTCGCCGCTGGCTGCCAGCTGAGATCCCGGGTTGAAACCGAACCAGCCGAGCCAAAGGATAAACACACCCAGCGCCGCCATCGTCAGGTTATGGCCAGGAATGGCGCGGCTCTTGCCGTCCCTGGCATATTTGCCAATACGAGGACCGAGTGCCATCGCACCAATCAGTGCCAGTATGCCACCAACGCTGTGTACAATGGCAGAGCCGGCAAAGTCGTGGAAGACGTCGCCGAAGGTCGACATCATAAACCCGTCTTCAGCATCGCTGCAAAGCCAGCCGCCTCCCCACGTCCAGTGGCCCTCAATGGGATAGATGAACAATGAGATAACAGCGCTGTAAATCAAATACATCGAGAATTTGGTGCGCTCAGCCATAGCTCCGCTGACAATCGTTGCCGAGGTGGCGCAGAAGACGGTCTCAAAAATCAAGAAGCCCTCTACGGGCAGGTCGCCCTTGTAGAATGAGAGGTCGCCCCAGTTGGGCATACCGATAAATCCAGCACCCTCGCTGCCGAACATAAATCCGAAGCCGAGTAAGAAGAACAGTAACGAGCCGAACATGAAGTCGACGAAGTTCTTCATCAGAATGTTGGCCGTGTTCTTGCCTCGCGTAAAGCCTGCCTCACACAGCGCAAAGCCCGGCTGCATCCAGAAAACCAACATGGCTGCCAATAGCATCCATACGGTATCGAGTGATAATCCTATTTCGTTCATAATTGTTTTTGTGTTGTGTTATCCTTATTACTTTTTGTCTCTCAATACGGTGTCGCCGTTCTCGCCTGTGCGAATCGACCATGTGTCAATCATTTCGCTTACGAAAATGCGTCCGTCGCCAATCTCGCCCGTGTGTGCCACTTTCAAGATGACCTTCACCGTTGGCTCCACAAACTGGTCACGGCAGACAATGGTCAGTGCCACACGCTCTATCACATCTGTTGAGTACTGCACGCCACGATATATACGTTCCTGTCGGCTCTGCCCAATACCATGAACGTTATGGTATTCAAACCAGTCGATGTCCGACAAGAGCAGTGCCTCCTTAAGCTCCTCAAACTTGGTCTTGCGAATAATTGCTTCAATCCTTTTCATTCTTTTTACCTTTTAAAATAACACTTACTAACATCTTGCAAGATTTCGGCGGCAAAGGTACGGCGATTCTTGGAAAAAAGCCGTATAAATTTCCAACTTTGCATCAACAAAATCTTGCAAAATGACAAAGTGTAAACTTGAAAGACGATGGTTACTTGCTTTTGCTTTCATTTTGCTGAGCAAATAGCTTTATTTATAACAAAATGTTATACGTGTGCGATTCCAAGATGAAAAAATGTCGAAATAATGATTGCTTTTCTGTCTTTTTGCATTACCTTTGCACCCGAAATTGAGAGAAAAGAAAGATTAAGCAAGGATAATATGACACAAAGTAAACTAAATGGTCTGTATCAACCGCAGTATGAACACGACGCTTGTGGCGTGGGTATGGTGGTGAACATACACGGAAACAAGAGCCACGAACTGGTCGACAATGCACTAAAGGTTCTGGAGAACATGGAGCACCGAGGTGCTGAGACGCGTGACAAGACGGGCGACGGTGCTGGCATCATGTTGCAGATTCCCCACGAGTTCATACTGCTGCAGGGTATTCCCGTTCCCGAGAAAGGAAAATATGGTACGGGACTGGTGTTTCTGCCTAAAGAGGAAAAGGAGCAGCATGAGATTCTCAGTATAATGATTGAGGAGATAGAGCGCGAGGGCCTGCAACTGATGCATCTGCGTACAGTACCCACTTGCCCGGAGGTGCTGGGGGCTGCTGCCCGACGCACAGAACCAGCCATTAAGCAAATATTTGTGACTGGCGTTTCTGACGAGAAGGCAGATACCCTTTCACGTACATTATATACTATAAGGAAAAAGACGGAGCGGCGCATCACACATCCCGACTTCTACATCTGTTCGCTATCCAACACAAACATTATATACAAGGGAATGCTAACCAGCGGACAACTGCGTAGGTATTTCCCCGACTTGTCGAGTCCCTACCTAACAAGCGGACTGGCGCTGGTGCACTCACGCTTCAGCACAAACACATTCCCCACATGGTCATTGGCCCAGCCCTTCCGCTTGTTGGCTCACAACGGCGAGATCAACACCATTCGTGGCAACCGTGGATGGATGAAGGCCCGCGAGAGTGTGCTCAGCAGCGAGGCATTGGGCGACATCAAGGAGATTTCGCCTATCGTGCAGGAGGGCATGAGTGATTCGGCTTCGCTGGACAACGTGTTTGAGTTCCTGACGATGAGTGGCATGTCACTGCCGCAGGCGATGGCCATCCTTGTGCCGGAAAGCTTTAATGACAAGAATCCGATATCGGAAGACTTGAAAGCGTTCTACGAGTATCATTCTATACTAATGGAGCCATGGGACGGCCCTGCCGCACTGCTGTTTTCAGACGGACGCTATGCCGGCGGCATGCTCGACCGAAACGGGCTGCGCCCCTCGCGCTACACCATTACCAAACAGGGCATGATGGTGGTGGCATCAGAGGTGGGCGTCATGGACTTCGAGCCGGGCGACGTGGTGAGCAAGGGGCGTCTGCAACCAGGAAAGATTCTGCTCATTGACACGCACGAGGGCAAGATTTACTATGACGGCGAAATAAAAGAACAGCTGGCCAAGGCTCATCCCTACCGTGAATGGCTCAGCGAGAACCGCGTGCAGTTGGAGAAGCTGAAGAGTGGCCGCAAGATGGAAAACACGGTGAGCAACTTTGAGCGGAAGCTTGTCACATTCGGCTTCGGTCAGGAGGACATCGACAAGACCATTATCCCGATGGCTACGACGGGACAGGAGCCTGTGGCAGCTATGGGCAACGACACGCCGCTGGCCGTCATCAGCGACCGTCCGCAGGTGCTGTTCAACTATTTCCGTCAGCAGTTTGCCCAGGTGACGAACCCCGCCATCGACCCCATCCGCGAGGAACTGGTGATGTCGCTCACAGAGTATATCGGTGCCGTGGGGACGAACATCCTGACGCCCGACGCCTCAAACTGCAAGATGGTGCGCCTGCCTCAGCCAGTACTGACCAACACGCAACTGGATATACTGTGTAACATAAGGTATAAGGGATTCAACACGAAGAAACTGGCGATGACCTTCAGCCTTCCCCCCTTATCCCTCCCTGTGAGCGAGGGGAGTGACTACACTCATGCCGGAGAAGCGCTAAGGGCTGCTCTCGATAAGCTATGCAAGGATGCTGAAGTCTGCGTAGACGAGGGTGTGAACTACATTATATTAACTGATAAAGTTGAAGGTGCGGAAGTATCTGCTTCCCTCCCTCACAGGCAGGGGCAGGGGGAGAGCGTCTATTACATCCCATCGTTGTTAGCGGTCAGCGCCGTGCATCATCACCTGATATCAGTGGGCAAGCGCGTGCAGACAGCACTCATCGTGGAGAGCGGAGAGATACGCGAGACGATGCACGCTGCACTGCTGCTGGGCTATGGGGCCAGCGCACTGTGCCCATACATGGCCTTCGCCGTGCTCGATGACCTGGTGAAGCGTGGAAAGATTCAGGAGGAATACGCTACGGCTGAAAGTCACTATATCAAGGCCGTGGACAAGGGGCTGAAGAAGATTATGTCGAAGATGGGCATCTCGACCATCCGCTCATATCGTGGTGCAAAGATTTTCGAGAGCATCGGGCTGAGCGAGGATTTGCTGCGCAGGTACTTCGGCACGGAGGTGAGCACCATCGGCGGCATCGGCCTGAAGGAGATTGCGAGGGATCAGATTCGGCTGCATACTCTCCCCTTCCCTCTCCCTGTGAGGGAGGGGAGTAGCAGCCTTGCTAATCATGGACAGTTCTCCTGGCGCAAGGACGGCATCAAACACGCCTGGAACCCCGAGACAATAGCCACTCTTCAGTTGGCCACCCGACTAGGCAGTTACACGAAGTTCAAGGAGTGGTCAAAGCTTGTAGACGAGAAAGACAGCCCCATCTTCATACGCGACTTCTTTGGCTGGAAAGCGGCGGCCAAGCCTACGCCTATTGACGAGGTGGAGCCTGTAGAGTCTATCGTGAAGCACTTTGTGACGGGAGCCATGAGTTTCGGCGCACTGAGCATCGAGGCCCACGAGGCTTTGGCACTGGCCATGAATAAGCTCGGTACTCGTAGCAATACGGGCGAGGGCGGCGAGGACAACGCCCGCTACCACACGGAGGTGGATGGTGTGTCGCTGTCGAGCAAGACCAAGCAGATGGCCAGCGGACGCTTCGGCGTGACGGCAGAATATCTGGTGAATGCTGAGGAGATACAGATAAAGGTGGCACAGGGAGCCAAGCCCGGCGAAGGCGGACAGCTGCCCGGCTTCAAGGTGAATGACATCATTGCCAAGACGCGTAACGCCATCCCCGGCATCTCACTCATCTCGCCGCCACCTCACCACGACATCTATTCCATCGAGGACTTGGCACAGCTCATCTTCGACCTCAAGAACATCAACCCGACGGCTGCCGTCAGTGTGAAGCTCGTGGCCGAGAGCGGCGTGGGCACCATAGCCGCTGGTGTGGCCAAGGCCAAGGCCGACCTCATCGTCATCAGCGGAGCTGAGGGTGGTACGGGCGCTTCACCAGCCAGCAGCATGCGGTTCGCAGGCATCTCACCGGAGATAGGCCTCGCAGAGACGCAGCAGACGCTGGTACGCAACGGCTTGCGCTATCAGGTGCGCCTGCAGACCGACGGACAGCTGAAGACTGCCAAGGACGTCATCATCATGGCGATGCTAGGAGCCGACGAGTTCGCATTCGGTACGCTGCCGCTCATCGTCTTGGGCTGTGTGATGATGCGTAAGTGCAACACAAACACCTGTCCGATGGGTGTGGCGACGCAGAACCCGGAGCTTCGCAAGCACTTCGAGGGGCGTGCCGAGTACGTGGTCAACTATTTCACATTCCTTGCCCAGCAGGTGCGCGAATACCTGGCAGAGATAGGCGTTCACAGCCTGAAGGAAATCATCGGCCATACCGAGCTCATCAAGGTTCGCATGCCCAATGGTCCTGCCGTCGGGAAGTGGCAGACCATCGACTTCGGCCGCCTGCTGCATCAGCCTGAAAGCGACAAGGTTGCGATTGAGCGAGACCAGAGTGATGCTCGCATCAACTCTGGCGAGCGTGAGCAAGCTCGCCCGCAGGGAAAGGTTGCGATTGAGCGAGACCAGAGTGATGCTCGCATCAACTCTGACGAGCGTGAGCAAGCTCGCCCGCAGGGCAAAGCGCTCTATTGGGATCGTGGTGCCTATACGAAGGTGACGGGTGTGAAGGACGAGGAGATCATCAAGGCGGCACAGAAAGCCATTAACGAACAGGAGGAGGTGACGCTCGACTACACCATCAAGAACACCGACCGTGCCGTGACGACGATGCTCAGCGGTGTCATAGCCAAGAAATATGGTGAGGCAGGCCTGCCCGATGGCACGATAAAGATGAAGTTCAAAGGCTCTGCCGGACAGAGCTTTGGCGCTTTTGCCGTGAAAGGACTCGACATACGCCTGGAGGGCGAGTGCAACGACTACTTCGGCAAGGGGCTCAGCGGCGGGCGCATCAGCATCCTGCCTCCCGCCCGTCGGAGCGACGACTTCAAGGCCGAGGAGAATATCATTGCCGGCAACACGGGCCTGTATGGCGCCACCTCCGGCGAGCTCTACATCAACGGCAAGGTGGGTGAGCGCTTCGGCGTGCGCAACTCGGGCGCCATAGCCGTCATAGAGGGAGCCGGCGACCACTGTTGCGAGTACATGACGGGCGGACGTGTGGTGGTGCTCGGCGAGACGGGGCGCAACTTTGCGGCTGGCATGTCGGGCGGGCTGGCTTACGTCTACGACCCCAAGCACACATTCGACTACTTCTGCAATATGGATATGGTGGAAATCAACCTCGTAGAGGACAGCGTCTCGCGCAAGGAACTCCTGGAGCTGATTCGTGAGCACTACCTCCACACTGGCTCGGCCCTGGCAGGGCGGATGCTCGATGACTGGAGCCGTGTGGTTGAGGACTTCGTACAGGTGGTGCCCATCGAATACAAACGCGTGCTGCAGGAGGAGCAGATGAAGAAACTGCACGAGAAAATAATAGCAATTAGTAATGAGTAATTAGTAATGAGTAATTATGATTACATGGCAAGTCGAAAAGAACCTATTACTTTCCGCTGTGTTACGGCAGCAGGAGTAATCATAATTAGTCATTGCTAATTACTAATTAATCATTAAAATGATATGGGAAATCCGAAAGCATTTTTAGAGATACACCGCCAGGAGGCGGGCTACCGTCCGATTCACGACAGAATACACGACTTCGGCGAGGTGGAGCAGACGCTCAACACACACCAGCGCCGCGAACAAGCCTCACGCTGCATGGACTGCGGCGTGCCCTTCTGCCACTGGGCATGCCCATTGGGCAACAAGGCTCCCGAATGGAACGATGCGCTGTATAAGGGCGACTGGGAACTGGCCTTTCGCCTGCTTACGAGCACCAACCCCTTTCCAGAGTTTACGGGTCGCATCTGTCCGGCATTGTGCGAAAAGGCCTGCGTGCTGAACCGCTTCAACCATGAGCCGACCACCAACCGCGAGGACGAGTGTGCCATCATCGAGGCTGCCTTCCGCGAAGGCTATATCCAGCCGCGAGTACCAGTGAGAAACGGCAAGAGCGTGGCCGTGGTCGGTGCAGGTCCTGCCGGCCTTGCTGCCGCCAACGCTCTCAACCAGATGGGCTACGCCGTCAGCGTCTTCGAGAGGAATGAGGCCGCCGGTGGACTTCTCCGTTACGGCATTCCCAACTTCAAACTGAACAAGACCATCATCGACCGCCGCATCAAGCTGATGGAGCAGGAAGGCATAGTGTTCTGCTATGGCGAAGCCGTCGAGTATGCTGCGATATCATCGCAGCTCGCGCCACAGTTCTCCGCCGTAGTCCTCGCCACCGGCACCCCTACCGCCCGCGACCTGAAGGCACCCGGACGCGAACTAAAGGGCGTCCACTTCGCCCTCGAACTGCTGTCGCAGCAGAACCGCGTACTCGCCGGCATAGAGTACAGCAAGGAAGAGCGCATCACCGCCCGCGGCAAGGACGTGCTCGTGATCGGTGGCGGCGACACTGGCTCCGACTGCATCGGTACGGCTCATCGCCAGGGGTGCAAGAGCGTCACGCAGATAGAAATCATGCCCCGCCCAGTGGAAGGCCCTGACGACCCGCAGAACCCCTGGCCCAACTGGCCTCGCACGCTCAAGACCACCTCAAGCCACGAAGAGGGCTGCACCCGCCGCTGGAACATCAACACCCTGGAGTTCCTTGGCGAGAACGGCCGTCTCACAGGTGTCAAGGTGCAGGAGATAGACTGGAAACCTAATCCCGACGGTGGCCGCCCTATCATGGTGGAGAAGGGCAAGCCCTTCATCATCAAGACCGAGCTCTGCCTCCTCGCCATGGGATTCCTCAAGCCAGAGCATCCCGAATATCCCGCCAACGTCTTTGTATGCGGCGACGCGCAAAACGGTGCCTCGCTCGTGGTACGCGCCATGGCCAGCGGCATAGAGGCCGCCGCGAGCGTGCACGCCTTCCTCTCGTCGAAGTAGCGAAAAAGCGATATAACGAAACAACGATAAAAAAACGAAAGAAAAAACATGGCCTTAGTAAACATACACTTCCTGAACCTGCAGCAGAACTACCTCTTTGCCGACATCGTCAAGAAGGTCAATGCCTTCCGGGTGATGCACCCCAAGGCCGATGTCATCTCGCTCGGCATCGGCGACGTCACCCAGCCGCTCTGCCCCGCTGTAGTAGAGGCGATGCACAAGGCCGTTGACGAGATGGCCACCGCCGACGGCTTCCGGGGCTACGGTCCCGAACAGGGCTACGACTTCCTGCGCGAAGCCATACTGAAGAACGACTTCGCGCCCCGTGGCGTTCATCTCAGCATTGACGAGGTGTTCATCAACGACGGTGCGAAGAGCGACACGGGCAACTTTCAGGAACTGCTTCACTGGGACAACTTCATCGGCGTCACCGACCCCATCTATCCTGTCTATATCGACTCAAACGTGATGATAGGCCGCTGCGGCACCTATCGCGACGGCCGCTGGACCAACGTGCGCTACATGCCCACCACCGCCGAGAACGGCTTTACTCCCGAACTGCCCAAAGGCCGCCCCGTAGACGTCATCTACCTCTGCTTTCCCAATAACCCTACGGGCACCGTCATCAACAAGCAGGAGCTGCGCAAGTGGGTGAACTACGCCCTAAAGAACGATGCCCTCATACTCTTCGATGCTGCCTATCAGGCCTACATCCGCGACCCAGACATCCCCCACTCCATCTACGAGATTCGCGGCGCACGCAAGTGTGCTGTTGAGTTCCGCTCGTTCTCCAAGACCGCTGGCTTCACGGGCGTGCGCTGCGGCTACACCATCGTGCCTAAGGATGTCAGCGTGTCCACCTTCGAGGGCGAGCGCATACCCCTCAACCAGCTCTGGCTGCGCCGCCAGTGCACCAAGTTCAATGGCACCAGCTACATCTCGCAGCGTGCCGCTGAGGCCATCTACTCGCCCGAAGGCAAAAAGCAGATACAGCACACCATCGACTACTACATGCAGAATGCCGCCCACATGCTCAGTGTGCTGCGCAACCTCGGCTTCGAGTGCTACGGTGGCGAGAATGCCCCTTACATCTGGATGCGCACCCCCGATGGCTCCACCTCTTGGCAATTCTTCGAGCAGTTGCTCTATGGTGCCAATGTGGTCTGCACCCCCGGCGTCGGCTTCGGACCCAGCGGCGAGGGCTACGTTCGCTTCACCGCCTTCGGCAGTCATGAAAAGACAGAGGAGGCACTCCAACGAATAGAGAAATGGAAGAATCAACATTAACAAACACAAAAACATTACAATTATGGAAACATTAAGATTTCAGGTTGTCGGCGAGGCATTCAAAAAGAAGCCGCTCGACGTAAAAACACCAGAAGACCGTCCTGCTAAGTATTTCGGCAGCAAGGTCTTCAACCGCGAGAAGATGTACAAGTACCTGCCCAAGGACGTGTATGAGAAGATGATCGACGTGATGGACAACGGGGCACGGCTCGAGCGCGAGGTGGCCGACGCTGTGGCGGCTGGCATGAAGCAGTGGGCCATCGACTGTGGCGTGACGCACTACACCCACTGGTTCCAGCCACTCACCGAAGGCACCGCCGAGAAGCACGACTCGTTTATTGAGCACAACGGCAAGGGCGGCATGGTGGAGGAGTTCACCGGCAAGCTGCTCGTACAGCAGGAGCCCGACGCCTCGTCGTTCCCCAGCGGCGGCATACGCTCCACCTTCGAAGCACGAGGCTACTCCGCATGGGACCCCACGTCGCCAGTCTTCATCATCGACGACACACTCTGCATCCCCACCGTGTTTATATCCTACACGGGCGAGGCGCTCGACTATAAGGCTCCGCTGCTGCGTGCGCTGCATGCCGTCAACGTGGCTGCCACAGATGTGTGCCACTACTTCGACCCGACAGTGAAGAAGGTGACGAGCAACCTCGGCTGGGAGCAGGAGTACTTCCTCGTTGACGAGGGACTTTACTCGGCCCGCCCCGACCTACTGCTGACAGGCCGCACCCTGATGGGACACGACTCGGCCAAGAACCAGCAGATGGACGACCACTACTTCGGCTCCATACCCGAGCGCGTGGCTGCCTTTATGCGCGAGCTCGAAATAGAGGCGCTCCAACTGGGCATCCCCTGCAAGACACGCCACAACGAGGTGGCACCCAACCAGTTTGAGCTTGCCCCCATCTTCGAGGATACCAATCTGGCCGTCGACCATAATATGCTGTTGATGTCGGTCATGAAGCGCGTGGCGCGCAAGCACGGCTTCCGCGTGCTGCTACATGAAAAGCCCTTTGCAGGCATCAACGGCTCAGGCAAGCACAACAACTGGAGTCTCTCTACCGACAACGGCGTGCTGCTCCATGCCCCCGGCAAGACAGCCGAGCAGAACCTGCGCTTCGCCACCTTCATCGTCGAGACGCTGATGGGAGTGTGGCGTCATAACGGACTGCTGAAGGCCAGCATCATGAGCGCCACCAACGCCCACCGCCTGGGCGCCAACGAGGCACCGCCCGCCATCATCTCGTCGTTCCTCGGCAAGCAGGTGTCAGAGCTCTTAGACCACATAGAGAAGGCCGACGTCAGCGACATCCTCGCCATGGCCGGCAAGCAGGGGCTGAAGATGGACATACCCGAGATACCCGAACTATTCATCGACAACACCGACCGCAACCGCACGTCGCCCTTCGCCTTCACCGGCAACCGCTTCGAGTTCCGCGCCGTAGGCTCTGAGGCCAACTGCGCCTCGGCCATGATTGCGCTGAACAGCGCCGTCGCCGAAGCCCTCGTCGACTTCAAGAAGCGCGTCGACGCACGCATCCCGGAACTGGAGAAGACACTCGAAGGCACAGGCCACACTGCCACGTTCCATGCCATCATCGACGTGCTGCGCCAGGACATCAAGACCTGCAAGCCCATACGCTTCGACGGCAATGGCTATAGCGACGAGTGGGTGGAGGAGGCTGCCCGCCGCGGTCTCGACGTGGAGAAGTCATGCCCCAGAATCTTCGAGCGCTACCTTGACGACTCCAGCATACAGATGTTCGAGAGCCTTGGCGTGATGACCCGCAAGGAACTGGAAGCCCGCAACGAGGTGAAGTGGGAGACCTACACGAAGAAGATTCAGATTGAGGCACGCGTGCTGGGCGACCTCTCCATGAACCACATCATACCCGTGGCCACACGCTACCAGACGCAGCTGCTGCAGAACATCAGCAACATGGCCGTGGTATTCCCCATCGACACTGCCGACAAACTCTCTGCCCGCAACAAGAAGATTATACAGGAGATAGCCGAGCGCACCAGCACCATTGAGAAAGGCGTAGAAGAACTGGTGGAGGCGCGCAAGAAGGCCAACAAGATTGAGGACGAGCACGAGAAGGCCATAGCCTATCACGACATAGTGGAGCCCAAACTCGACACAATACGCTACGAGATAGACAAGCTCGAACTCATAGTCGACGACAGTCTCTGGCCACTGCCGAAGTACCGCGAACTGCTGTTCATCAGATAACAGCATTGCGCCAACCGGATAAAGCAAGAAAAGGGGGAGCCGACAAGGTTCCCCTTTTTTTTTACGTTGCTTGCAAAACTTAGAACACGCCTACCCTTCTTTCGTCTTCATGTCAAGCCTTCCTTGGTTCAGAAGATGAGACGGCTTCGCGCGCGCGATATATACGCGCGCGTGACTGCCAGGTGCTTGCACCACTTGCACCACACGGAGTCCTTAGCTACCCAACCACCCACTCACTGCCCCCACCACAAAGTGCATAAATATGCATTTCTGCGGAGCCGCCCCGTGAGAAAAAGTGGCCTCCCCGTGAAAAAAAGTGGCCTCCATTTTTTCACGGGGCGGCTCCACGTGGGAGAACCGGTCCATCGTGGGTCAGCGGCACGCCGTTATGCATAAATATACACGCAAAGTGAATAATTATGCAGGATGAAACATAGAGAAAAGCATGAGACAAATAGAAACATTCAGCTCATGCGAGCCTCTTCGCCACACAGAGCATGGTCGATGGAAGGCGAATGTGGTGCAAGTGGTGCAAGCACCATTCACTCACGCGCGCGTATATATATATAGGGATTGGCATCCTGACACGCCGTTCTTCTGCCATGGGCGAAGACCGGGAGCGGCAGGGGTGGAGCCTACGGAGTCCTCTTCAGGTTCCCAACTCTAGTTGGGCTGAGATAGAAGCTCCAGAGAAGTGGATATCTTAAGAACAGATGTAGTCTAATCTTTACCAAAAACACCCATGGTTAAGATAATCTGGCAGAAAAGAGTTAGTCACATCCTTGATGAATACGTGGTATACGCAAGAGCATTAAAACAACGAGGAAAAGACAATGAGGAAGACACCCACAAATGAGATAACGGCAAACTCTCTGCCCGCAACAAGAAGATCATCCAGAAGATAGCTGAACTGCCCTGACACAATATTCACGCACCAACACCATTGAGGAGGCGTAGATGAACTGGTGGAAGCACGCAAGAAGGCTAACAAGATAGGCGACAAGCACGAGAAGGCCATCGCCTATCACGACACAGTGCCCGTAGGCCAAAGGGGAAGCCTCCCCACTGATGAGAAATTGGCGCTGAACTCACGTTATTTGTGTCTTTAAGAATATTTTTCGGCAAAAAGTAAAACATGTGACGCAATATGTTAAACCATAGTATCAGAAAATCGCAGTATCTTTGCAACCGAATTACGAATCGACTGTGAAGATGCTTATGGAGGAAGGCCAACCATCGAACAAAGCAAGAGCATGCAATACTGACAAAGATACTGTTAAAATAGAAAAAATATTATTGACAATGAAAACGATTAAGTTAGCAAACGGCGTTCAGATGCCGCAGTTGGGTTACGGAGTGTATCAGGTATCGCCTGAAGAGTGTGAGCGTTGCGTAAGTGACGCCTTGAGTGTGGGATATCGTATGGTAGACACGGCACAGGCCTACCAGAACGAGGAGGGCGTTGGCAATGCCTGGAAGAAGAGCGGCATACGGCGCGAAGAACTGTTTCTTGTATCAAAGATATGGATCTCGAACTACGGCTATGAAAAGGCCAAGGCATCTATTGACGAGAGCCTGCGCAAGCTGCAGACGGAGTATGTGGACCTGATGCTGCTACATCAGCCTTTCTGCGACCGCTACGGCGCTTACAGGGCCTTGACCGATGCGTATCGTGAAGGTAAGCTGAGGGCTATAGGTGTGAGCAATTTCTTCCCCGACCACTTTATGGACCTGGCATCGAATGTGGAGATAAAGCCGATGGTGAACCAGGTGGAAACACATGTGTTCTGCCAACAGAAGCAGCCACAGAAATACATGGAGGAGTATGGCTGCCAGATGATGTCGTGGGGACCGTTGGCCGAGGGGCGCAATGGATTCTTCACCAACGAGGTGCTGGCAGAAATAGGAAAAGCTCACGGCAAGAGCGTGGCACAAATCGGACTTCGTTTCCTGCTGCAACGTGGGGTGGTCATCATACCGAAGTCAACCCACAAAGAACGCATGGTTGAGAATATCAACATCTTCGACTTCGAACTTTCTGCCGACGAGATGGCTCGCATCGAAGCTCTCGATACCCGGCAAAGCCTGTTCTTCGACCACCACGACGGTGAAGTGACTAAGATGTTTATGGGCTGGCGCGGCTTGGTGTAACATGGCTTCTGGTATGGCAAAGCAATTATCAGTATTAGTAGGTGCCGGCAGCATCGGACAGGCTATTATACGCCGTGTGTCGGCCGGCAAGCACATTGTGTTGGCTGACTACTCCAAAGAGAATGCTCAGCGAGCCGCCAAGACGCTGGAGGATGCTGGCTTTGAGTGCTCCACTATGCAATGCGACCTTGGTTCAAAAGAGGACATCCTGAAGTTGGTGGAGTTTGCCACCAGCAAGGGCGACGTGACGAATGTAGTGAATGCCGCTGGCGTGTCGCCTTCACAGGCTTCAGTAGAGGAAATCCTACGTGTTGACCTCTATGGCACAAGTGTGTTGTTGGAGGAATTCGGCAAGGTGATGGCAGAGGGTGGCTCAGGAGTGGTTATCTCTTCGCAGAGCGGCCATCGTCTGCCAGCCTTACCACAGGAGCAGAATGAGGCTTTAGCAATGACTCCTGTTGACAAGCTGTTGGGGCTGCCGTTCCTGCAGGAAATCAATGACACGTTGAAAGCCTATCAGTATTCAAAGCGTTGCAATGTGCTCCGCGTGATGTATGAGGCTACCCGCTGGGGGCGTCGTGGTGCCACCGTCAACTCGATATCTCCAGGCATCATCATCACGCCCCTAGCAAATGATGAGCTGCACGGTCCGCGCAAGGACGGCTATCTGAAGATGATAGAGGGAATGCCTGCCCGTCGTGCCGGCACACCCGACGAAGTGGGCGACCTCGCCGAGTTCCTGATGTCCTCTCGCGGTCGCTTCATCAGCGGTGCCGACTTCCTGATTGACGGTGGATGCACCGCCTCTTATTGGTATGGCGACTTGCAATATTTAAAGGCTACGCACTAGTGAGAGCAGAATGGAGCTTGCTCCGATTCTGCCGAGCGTGAGTAGGCTCGAACGAAGTTCAAGGCTACGCACTAGTGAGAGCAGAATGGAGCGTGATCCGATTCTGCCGAGCGTGAGTAGGCTCGAACAAAGTTCAAAGCGACACACTAAACACTTGCAATCCCACGTTATTATAATAAACGAAGAGGAATGATGGAAGATACTTACGGATGTAATCTGATGAACACGAAGCGCGACGTACGGCAGCTGACAGAGTTTGTAGGCCGATATCATGTGCACGTCCTTGTACGTCAGGGACAGATGACATTCTCTGACGGCAAGAGCTCATTCACATCACGACAAGGCGACCTCGCCATCTGGCAGATGTCGAACACGATTCAGCGCATTGAGTGCTCGGATGATTTCGAGGCCGACGTGCTGCTGCTTTCAGGACAGTTCCTGCAGCAGTACAATCCCGAGATGGTGTGGGCGTCGAAAGGCTTTGTGTTCATCCGCATCAACCCATCGTTCCATCTCGATGAAGAGGCGCTGCGGCTGATGGATGATGACTTTGAACAGTTCCGCAAGCGTCTGCAAATGCCTGATACGGGTTTCAAACGTGAAGTATTAGGTCGTGTGATGCAGATATTCATCTACGACTTGTGGACGGTTTGCCAGCATGGGCTGTCGCAGATGGATACCTCTGACAACACGGCGCGGATATTCCTGCGATTCCTTGCTTTGGCTCAACAGAATGCCCGGACGGAGCGCGAAGTGGCCCACTATGCCGACCTGCTCTGTATCACTCCGAAGTATCTGTCGCAGGTGAGCCGAACCATCACAGGACTGCCTGCATCACAGTGGATACAGTTCTATGCTTCATTCGAACTGGTGTCGCTGCTGAATGACACAACAAAGACACTGACCGAGGTATCAGACCTGATGCACTTCGAGAACATATCCCACTTCTCGCACTACGTGAAGAAAATGCTTGGGAAATCACCAAGCGAGTGGAGAAACAAGTTATTTACGGCAATTATATCGTAAGAATCTTTGCAGTTTCGCGGATTATTTGTAAATTTGTAATTGAATTGTGTGAATCAACGAAATTAGGCATGAATTATTATAAAAAACAGCACACGTTATGAGTTACGATTTAATGGTCCTTGATAAGCATAAACGCTTTACGAGCGAAAACGAGTTTTTGGAGTGGTACAATGCCGTTACGGAATGGGCGGAAGATATAGACTATAATGACTACCGTCATGCTACACCTAACCTTCAGAAGTGGTTTCTTGCAATGAAGGACATAGTGCCGCCGCTCAATGGAGAGTTTGCCCCGTCAGACGAGATTCTTGGAAATGGTAAATTCCAAGAAGGCGACTATTGCATAGCTGAAGATTGCATTTATGTCGGTTTTGCTTGGTCGGATGCAAAGGAAGTGCATCCGATAGTCGCAGACCTTGCAAAGAAACATGATGTGGCCCTCTTTGACATAAGCAGCAACAAGGTTGTCTATCCCGATGGATTCGTGCTAAACCTTTTGGATGAAGAGCCGAGTCCTTCATTTTGGAAGAAGTTTAGAGCATTCTTCCATCTTTGAAAACGGCCATAACATCTTTTCAGCAAAAAGTGAAAGTATAGAGGCAATTCGTGTAACGGCGGATTGCCTTTTTCGTTGTACCTTTGCACCAGAAAAAGTGAAGAATTAATAAATAGTAAATCGTAAATTGTCAAATAGTAAATGATGCAAGGTATTTTCGAGCAATTAAGATCAGGGGCTGACGTCGACATGGCGACACCCGAGTATGCAGAGGCCATCAAGCACATGACCGACTGCGCCAACATTTGTTTTAAAATCAACACCACGGCTCCGCTGCCTGAGCAGATTCGTCCGTTAGAGGAGCAACTCTTTGGCGGCAACCTCGACCAGACAAGCTATCTTATGCCACCGCTGCAGATTGACTTCGCCTGTCAGATGAAGATTGGCAAGGGCGTGTTTGTGAACCACTCGCTGACGTGTATGGCTGCTGGGGGCATCACCATCGACGACGGGGTGATGATTGGTCCCAATGTGCGCATCGTTACTGACAACCACGACTTTGCTAACCGTATGGTGCTGCGCTGCAAACCCGTCCACATCGGACGTAACGCTTGGATTGGTGTTGGAGCAATCATCTTACCAGGTGTTACTATTGGCGAGAATGCCGTTGTGGCCGCCGGTGCCGTGGTTACAA
>JAEEPZ010000183.1 GCA_016285055.1 Prevotella sp. | reverse complement strand
TCCCTACACGCGCTCTTCCGATCTGTTGGGACATCTCTGACAAACCACCCCTGACCCCTCCTTTGGAAAAGGAGGGGAAGGGCTGCGCCGTCATGTGGCCGCCGCAGAGGTAACGGATTCTCCCCCTTGCAAAGGGGGAGTTAGAGGGGGATCCATCTGCGCAGAGTTTCATCCCCCCCTGCCCCCCCTTTCCAAGGGGGGGAATAAGTTACTTTTGCGGCAGCATGTGTTTGTCTGACAATGATTGGTGCTCACCATCGTCCAGGCAGGGGCAACGCCCCTGTATCATGGCACCCCCACCACACAAAAGTCCCGAAGGGACGACGGAATACAGGCAGGGGCAACGCCCCTGTATCATGGCACCCCCACCACACAAAAGTCCCGAAGGGACGACAGACCCTGCGCATCGGTTCCGTCGTCCCTTCGGGACTGTAAATAGGTTGGGACATCTTTGACAAACTACCCCTGACCCCTCCTTTAGAAAAGGAGGGGAAGGGCTGCGCCGTCATGTGGCCGCCGCAGAGGTAACTGATTCTCCCCCTTGCAAAGGGGGAGTTAGAGGGGGATCCATCTACGCAGAGTTTCATCCCCCCCTGCCCCCCCTTTGCAAGGGGGGGAATAAGTTACTTTTGCGGCAGCACGTGTTTGTCTGATAATGATTGGTACTCACCATCGTCCAGGCAGGGGCATCGTCCCTGCATCATGGTACCCCCACCACACAAAAGTCCCGAAGGGGCGGAGGATTACAGGCAGGGGCGTTGCCCCTGCCTGTAATCCTCCGCCCCTTCGGGGCTACTTCCTCAGAGATGTGTATAAAGAGTAGTTTCCAAGGGGGGAATAAGCGACTGGCACGCTCAAACGACCTTTCTATTCTTTGGCTGGTGTCGTGCCGAAATCCGACTAACAGACACGCACCAGCGACACTCCGAAAAACGCCGAGAGTACCGAAAGGGTGCGGATGGTGAAGTTGTGTTGACCGCTGAGCCACTTAGTCACCTCGCTGGGACGCTTGCCAAGGGCTTGAGCTCTCTTCTATCTGGCACCGCCGCCGGAGCCGCCGCCGGAACAGCCGCCGCCACCGCCGCCGGAGGCCGAGCCGCCGCTGCCTGAGTTGCGGGCACTGATGACACGGTCGGCGCGGTGGGTGCTCCTGAGCAGGGCAGAGCTGATGGCGGGAACAATCTTATCGTCGTCCATAGCGGCCAGCTGGCGGTCGATGACCGAGAAATCGGCGTTCAGCTTCTTCATGTCGGAGCGCACCTGCTTGTCAATGCCAAACAGGGTGGCCCACACCAGATACTCGCTCCACAGACCCACCTCCACGGCGTGACGCTCGTTGGCCAGCGTGAAGTCCTTGAGAAACATCTTCATGCCATACAGCTCGCGCACTTTATCGCGCTGGGCCATCACATCTTTCAGCTTGGCCGATTTCTTCAGATTCGCCACGAAGTCTTCCAGATTGTAGGCATTACGCCGCACCCATTTCTTCAGCTCCTTGGGCTGCAGGATGCGGTCGTCGCCAGAGGCTTGCCACAGGATGGTGTACACCTGCCGCACAATGGTAGGCTGATGCTCTCCCTCTTCATCCAGCACGTTGATGGCCAACTGCTGCTTCATGCGTCCTTTCTTGTCGGGAGCGTTCACCACGCTGAGGGCGCCGATGCTGAGAAGCCGCATCACCACGGCATTGAGCAGGTTGTCGTATTTCACAGAGACATAACGCAGACAGTTCAACACCTCGTTGGCCTTCTTCAGGTTGCCGTCAAAGGGGATGCCGCGAAACCATGTCATGCCCTTCTTGATGCGCCGGCGCTCGCGCCATCGCCGGTAGGTGGACACAATGCCCCAGATGATGAGAATCAGCGGACAGGCCAGCGCCACCAGCAGCGACCACCAGTCGAGACCTTCTTCATCGTCGACATAGTCGCTGCCGTCAAAGGCTCGCTCCTTCACATCTTCGAAGCTGCCGTCAACGGTCTTCGCAGGGTCAAAGATGCCTTTCTCTACCTCTACCAGAACGATAATGGCCTGTCCGTCCTCCAGCTCGTTGTCGGTCTGTGCCACGATGTTACCGCTGCGGAACTGCACATCGCCGTCGTAGCGGAAGCCCCAGATGTTGGTGTCGTCGTCGGTGAAGGGCTGTCCGTCCTCACGTCGTATGGTGACGCGTGCGAACTCCGGCCTTGGATCCATGTCCTTGTTGACGAACATGAAGTTGAAGCCGTCGGCATCGTCATAGCCCCGGAGCAGCTTCGTCAGAGTGTAGCTGATGGTGTAAGTGCGGTGCCCCTCGCTGCCAAATCCCCAGCAGAGTTCATAGCCTTTCTCGGTCTCCACCAGCCCGCACCGCTCCGTCTTCTCGCGGCGCGAGGCGTGGATGTCCCAACTGCTGGTGTAGGCATAGTGACAGCCCGTCTCGTCGGTGACGGCGATGTCCTTCAGGCGGCTGCCGTTCAGATTGCTGATGACGATGAATCCCTCCGTCTTCTCGTCATCGATGTCCATCTGCCACACCTGCGTGATATGCGCATCGCCATTCGTGGCCAGCACCACATCAACGTCGATGCTGCGCAACTCAGGGCCGGCGGTTGCCGACAGGGCTACCGCCAGCATCAGACACATGCAGAGTCGTCTAAGCATCGTAGGCGTCTTTTATGTTGGGATACGACATCTTTTGAGCATCGTCGGCTTTCAGATAGTCGCGTAAGCCGAAGCCCAGCATACTGGCTACGATGGAGGAAGGGAACTGTCGCACCATGCGGTTCATCTTTGTCGCCGTGTCGTTGTAGACCATGCGTGCCATGCGCACATGGTCCTCATATTTGTTCACGCCGTCCATCGTCTTCGCGTAGAGCTCGGCACTCTTCAGCTCAGGATAGGCCTCGCCTACGGCCATCAGCTTGGCAGCGATGCCCTGCATGTCGCTCTGCTGCGCCAGCACGTCGCCGGCGGTGCTGACGCCTGCCACGCGGCGCTCGCGAATGACCTGCATCATGGTCTCGGCCTCAAACTTCGAATAGCGTGCTGCCGACTGAGCCAGGGCCAGCAGGGCATCCCAGCGCGAGTTGAGCTGCACCTCAATCTGCCCCAAGGCGTTCTTACAGAACTCGTCGAGGCTCACCAGGCTGCGCTGCGTGCTGATGACATAACCCACACAGCCCACAACGACTACGCCTACTACAATCAGAATAATCACCCATGTTTCCATCGTCTTACGTTTTTTATTTGTACTTTTGTTATATATGCTACTCGAGATTGCAAAAATAAACATTATAGCATAGACTGCCAAATAAAACAAAGATTATTTGCATGTCACACAAAAGATTTCAGCACGAAAGACTTCCATTCTTTGGATGAAGGCCTATGGATGGCAACAAAAAAAGAGTTCCCATCATCGGACGAGAACTCTTTATGGTAAATATTTGGCTTTGTGCCAATGTCACTTTACTCAGCCTTGGGTGCTTCCTCAGCAGCGGGCTGCTCCTCGACGGGAGCTTCATTTGCCTCTGCAACGGGAGCCTCGGCAGCTGCCTTCTGGCCTCCGCGACGGCTGCGGCGTGTAGCCTTCTTCTTGGTCTCGCCCTTAGCCATTTCGGGATCAAAGTCAACAAGCTCGATAAAGCAGATCTGAGCTGCATCGCCCTGGCGGAAGCCGAGCTTGATAATGCGGGTATAGCCACCGGGACGGTCGCCTACTTTCTCAGCCACCGGGCCGAAAAGCTCCTTGATGGCTTCCTTGTTCTGCAGGTAGCTGAACACCACACGACGAGAGTTGGTGCTGTCTTCCTTTGCCTTAGTGATGAGAGGCTCAACATACTTCTTGAGCTCCTTTGCCTTTGCCAGGGTCGTAGTGATTCTTTTGTGCGTGATCAGCGAAATGGCCATGTTGGCAAGCATGGCAGCGCGGTGGTCAGCAGTACGGCCCAGATGATTGAATTTCTTATTGTGTCTCATTTTTTTCTTTTAATTTTTGGAGTTAGAGAAGTTCAAGCAGTTAAAGGAGTGTAAGACATTGGCTTACCTCCTTTAACTACCCTTTATTTACTCTTTGTCCAGTTTATACTTTGAAATGTCGGTTCCAAACGACAGATTCAGACTCTCGAGCAAATCATCAAGCTCCGTGAGCGATTTCTTACCGAAGTTACGGAACTTCAAGAGGTCGGTCTTGTTATACTGCACGAGATCGCCAAGGGTCTCGACGTCGGCAGCCTTCAGACAGTTGAGTGCACGTACCGAGAGGTTCATGTCCACAAGCTTGGTCTTGAGCAACTGACGCATGTGCAGCACTTCCTCATCGAACTCCTGGTTGGCGTCACTCTCATTGTTTTCAAGAGTAATCTTCTCGTCAGAGAAGAGCATGAAGTGATAAATGAGGATTTTCGCAGCCTCTTTCAGTGCGTCTTTCGGGTGAATGGAACCGTCCGTGGTCACTTCGAGCACAAGCTTGTCGTAGTCGGTCTTCTGTTCGACACGATAGGGCTCTACTGCGAACTTAACGTTACGGATGGGTGTGTAGATAGAATCAATGGCGATGACATTGACGTCGGTGCAGTATTCGCGATTCTCGTCGGCCACGACATAGCCGCGACCTTTATTAATAGTAAGGTCAATCTGCATGGAAGCTTTGGGGTCGAGATGGCAGATGACGAGATCGGGATTTAACACTTCAAATCCAGTCAGATACTTGCCTATATCTCCGGCGCGGAACTCGGTGACGTCTTCGACGGTGATAGAGACTTTCTCGTTCTCGAATTCTTCTACTACTTGCTTGAAGCGTACCTGCTTCAAGTTCAGGATAATGTTGGTGACGTCTTCCTTCACGCCGGGTACGGATGAGAACTCATGCTCAACACCAGCAATGCGGATGGTGTTGATAGCATAACCCTCAAGCGATGAAAGGAGTATGCGGCGCAGGGCGTTGCCGATGGTGACACCGAAGCCCGGCTCCAGCGGACGGAATTCGAACTTGCCGAATCGGTCGCTGGCTTCCAACATTACCACTTTATCGGGTTTTTGAAATGCTAATATCGCCATTAATTTATTGTTTTAGTTCTTAGAGTACAACTCAACGATTAACTGCTCCTTGATGGGTTCGGGAATGTCAGCACGCTCGGGGCGGTGCAGGAACTTGCCTGCCTTCTGCTGCTGGTCCCACTCTATCCAAGGATACTTGCTGTGGTTGAAACCGGCGAGTGCGTCGGCAATGACCTCCAGAGACTTCGACTTCTCGCGCACCCCGACAATCTGTCCGGGCTTGACAGAGAACGAAGGAATGTTGACCACCTTGCCGTCGACTACGATGTGACGATGACCCACCAGCTGGCGGGCAGCGGCACGCGTGGGGGCGAGACCCAGACGGAACACCACATTGTCGAGTCGGCTCTCAAGCAACTGCAGCAGCACCTCACCGGTGATGCCTTCAGCCTTGGCGGCTTTCTCAAACATGATGCGGAACTGGCGCTCAAGCACTCCGTAGGTGTACTTGGCTTTCTGCTTCTCTGCCAGCATGACAGCATACTCCGACTGCTTGCGGCGGCGGTTATTGCCATGCTGTCCAGGAGGGAAG
>JAEEPZ010000182.1 GCA_016285055.1 Prevotella sp. | reverse complement strand
GTGGCAGATAGGCGGGTCGAGCGCTGACATAGCGGCTGGACTTAGGATAGAAGATAAAGCCCATCATGTCGATGCCTAAGGCCTCCACTTGGCGGATATTCTCCGCTTCGCGCATTCCACAAACCTTTACTAATTCACAATTCATAATGCATAATTCATAATTGATTTATGAAATCGTGAAGTGCTTGCCCTGGATCAGCAGTCTTCATAAAGGTCTCGCCAATGAGGAAACCGCGGAAACCGGCCTGACGGAGAGCGCGGACGGTGGCGGGATTGCCGATGCCACTCTCGCTAACCTTGACGGCATCCTTCGGCAGACGCTCAGCGAGACGGAAGGAGTTATCGACATCGGTGACGAACGAGCCGAGGTTGCGGTTGTTGATACCACAGAGGTCGGGGCCGAGTTCAGCGTATTCAAGTTCTGCTTCGGAGTGCATCTCCAGGAGAACTTCGAGGCCTAGCTCATGCGCCTTATTCATCAGCGCAGCACACGCCTGTTTCGACAGACAGGCGGCAATGAGCAGTACGGCACTGGCACCACAGAGGGCAGCAGCATAGAGTTGAGCCTCATCGATGACGAAGTTCTTGTAGAGGATGGGGAGTGTGACTCCGCTTTGGCGAGCCTGACGGATAAAGTCGTCGTGTCCGCCGAAGAAGTGCTCATCGGTGAGGATGCTCAGGGCGGCGGCACCGTTCTGCTGGTACGACAGTGGAATAATGTCGGCACGTCCGTCTTCCTTAATCCAGCCTTTCGAGGGCGAACGGCGTTTGAACTCAGCGATGATGCCGGTGTCGCTCTGTAGCAGGGCCTCGCGGAGGGAGGGCTTCTTTGCATAGAGAGCGGCCACTTCCTCGCGTTTGTGGGCGATGATTTCTTGTAGGATGTCTTGCATAATCTTTTCGTTATGACGTTATAACGTTATATCGTTATTACGAGTTTAATTCCACAAACTTCTTGAATGTTCGTAATGCCGCACCGCTGTCGATGCTCTCGCGGGCAATCTCGATGCACTCTTCAACGCTCTTCTGACCGCGTTCCAGCACCTGAATACCAAAGGCGGCATTGGCGAGTACGATGTTCTTCTGTGCGGGCAGGGCACGATTCTCGAGCACGCTGTCGAAAATCTGTGCGGCCTCTTCCTCAGTAGCACCACCCACGAGTTCCTCTGGTTTGGCGATGTCGAAGCCTAAGTCCTTGGGTGAGAAGATGCGCTCATAGTCCTTGGTGGTCACTTTGAAGTCGCCCGTCAGCGAAATCTCGTCGTAGCCGTCAATGGAGTTCACGATGCCGTAGTCGATGCCAAGTTTCTGATACACCTGACTATAGAGGCGCATCTGGTCGAGATTGGCCACGCCGAGGAGCTGACATTTGGGCTGCGAGGGATTGACGATAGGGCCAAGGAGATTGAAGATAGTGGGGAACTGCAGGGCCTTGCGGATAGGTCCCACGAACTTCATAGCCTTGGCGAAGAGCTGGGCATGGAGATAGACGATGCCTGCCTCGTTGAGCGAACGGTTCAGCTTGTCGATATCATCCGTGAACTTGATACCGTGATGCTGGATAACATTCGATGCTCCAGATACTGAAGTGGCAGCATAGTTACCATGTTTTGCCACCTTATAGCCGGCTCCGGCAATAACGAAACAAGCGGTGGTAGAGATATTAAACGTGTTCTTGCGGTCACCGCCCGTTCCTACGACATCAATGTAACGGTCGCAGTTTAGGATGGCTGGTACACCAGTTTCGAGGATACCATCGCGAAATCCGAGCAATTCATCGACGGTTACGCCGCGCATCTGCAGACACGTCAGCAGGGCGGTGATTTGTTCGTTGGGATACTCTGATTGCGTGATGCCAATCAAGATTGATTTCATCTCCTCGCGGGAGAGCTCTTCGTGGTTCAACAGGCGGAAGAGATAGCCTTTCATTGTCTGTTCCATATCCTTTTATCTTTTTACTATTTTACCTTTTTACTCTTTTACCATTTAAAGAAACATCCAGTTCTGCAGCATCTTCTTGCCGTCTGGCGTCAGCACGCTTTCGGGATGGAATTGTATGCCGCGGACGTTCAGTTCGCGATGGCGCAGAGCCATGATCTGTCCCTCGTCTGAGACGGCGGTCACTTCGAGGCAGTCGGGTAGGCCCACGCGAGAGACTACCCATGAATGGTAGCGTCCGATGGTGATGTCGCGCGAGATGCCGCTGAAGATGGGGTCGTCGGCAATGATATGACACGGGGTGGCGACACCATGAAAAACGTCTGAGAGATTCTCTAACTTCGCGCCGAACGCCTCGCCGATGGCCTGATGACCGAGGCACACGCCGAGGATTGGCTTGCGACCTGCGTAGGTGCGAATCACGTCGAGCAGCAGACCTGCCTCCGAGGGTATGCCAGGTCCAGGCGAGAGGATAATCTTGCTGTACTGCTCCAGTTCTTCTAGGCGGAATTGGTCGTTGCGCACGACGGCGACCTCAGCGCCCAGCTCCTTCACTAAATGACTCAAATTATATGTAAACGAGTCGTAATTATCTATAATAACAACCTTCATAATAAAATCCGTTTAATCCGTTAAATCCGTGGTTTCAAATCTTTTCCGCTGCCTCGATGGCCTTTCTCAGCGCTCCGAGTTTGTTGTTCACTTCCTGCAATTCATACTCTACGTCACTCTTGGCTACGATGCCACCGCCAGCCTGGAACCACAGCTCGCCGTTTCTGCTTACGAAGGTGCGGATGGTGATGGCCTGATTCAGCGAACCGTCCAAGCCGATGTAGCCGATGCAACCGCCGTAAGCACCACGGTTGTGCGGCTCGTACTCAGAAATAAGCTGCATGGCACGAACCTTCGGTGCACCGCTGAGCGTACCGGCGGGGAAAGTGTCGATAAATGCCTTGATAGGGTCTTTGTCGGCATCGAGCTCGCCACTGACTCGCGATACGAGATGGATGACGTGCGAATAGTACTGCAGGTCCTTGTAGAAATCAACCTTCACGTCGTGGCAATTGCGGCTCAGGTCGTTACGTGCCAGGTCCACCAGCATCACATGCTCAGCGTTCTCCTTCGGGTCATTGCGCAGGTACTCGGCACCCCTGCGGTCGGCCTCGGCATCGCCTGTGCGCTTCGTCGTGCCAGCGATGGGGTCGATGTAGGCGCGGAACTGAGCCACCGTACCCGACGGTTTTCCGTCGGGTCTCCGCTCTATCCGGCAATGCGTCTCTGGGCTGCTTCCAAAGATACGGAAACCGCCGAAGTCGAAATAGAACAGGTACGGACTCGGATTGATGCTCCTCAGGGCTCGATAGAGTTTGAAGTCATCGCCCTCGTACTTCTGGATAAAGCGGCGTGAGAGCACAATCTGGAACACGTCGCCACGCAGACAATGCTGGATGCCCTTGCGGATGTTCTCTCTGTGTTCATCGTCGGTAAGTGTAGAGCGGACATCGCCTACGGGATGGAAATCGTATGCCTGAACATTTGACTTGTTCATCGCCTTGAGGATGCTCTCGATATCAGAGACGTCACCCAACGTCACTACTTTCAGCATGTTGTTGTGATGGTCGAACTCAATCACTACCTTATATAATATATACAGCACGTCGGGCGCGTCGTTCTTCTCCTGCGTCTCGTCCTTCACAGCGATGTCCTCGAAGTAGCGCACGGCGTTGAACGAGGTGTAGCCATAGAGTCCACAGACAGCAGCATCGTCGCCCGTCACCTCGATGCGGTCGATGAGGGCGTGGATGGCATCAGCCGTACCATATTCCTTGTTAATCTCGTGCTGTTCCGTGGTTCCGTCGGGGAAACCGATGGTCGCAATGCCGTGTCCGACTGCCACGCTGGCCATCGGATTGATGCCGATAAACGAGCGCGAATTGCTCTGGTCGTGATAGTCCGAGCTCTCCATCAGCGCACTCTGTGGATAGAGGTCGCGCAGCCGCATATACACGCCAACTGGGGTGTAAAGATCCGCCAGAATGGTCTTGCTTGTTGTTTGATATTTATAGGTAATCATAATTATCAATTATCAATTTTCAATTATCAATTAAAACTCACCGTATTCCTTCGCCATCGCTTTGTTCTTGAGATACGTCTCGACATCCTTGTCGCCTCGTCCGCTGACCGTCAGCACCACCACATCGTCCTTCTTAAAGCTCAGCTTCTTCAGCGCCGCAATGGCGTGGGCACTCTCGATGGCAGGGATGATACCCTCCATACGTGTCAGTTCGTAGCCGCCGTAGATGGCCTCGTCGTCGTTGATGCTCAGCACCTGCGTGCGTCCCTTCTTCGCCATGTTGCAATGCATCGGACCCACGCCTGGATAGTCAAGACCTGCCGAGATGGTAAACGCCTCCTGAATCTGTCCGTCCTCATCCTGCATCACCAGCATCTTCGCGCCGTGCAGGATTCCCGTAGTTCCCCTATGGATGGTGGCTGCGGTATAGTCGGTGTCCCAGCCGTGTCCGCCAGCCTCGGCCAACACGATTTTTACGCGTTCGTCGTCCATATAGTGATAGATGGTACCGGCGGCGTTGCTTCCGCCTCCGATGCAGGCGATGAGGTAGTCGGGATAGTCGCGGCCTACCAGCTCTGCCAACTGCCACTTGATTTCCTCCGAGATGACGCTCTGCATCCGAGCCACGAGGTCGGGGTAGGGATGAGGCCCCATCGTCGAACCTACGATATAAAAAGTGTCGGCAGGATGACAGCACCAGTCGCGGATGGCCTCAGAGCAGGCATCGCTCAGCGTCATGTTGCCTGTTCGGACGGGATGCACTTCGGCACCCAGCATCTTCATCCGCTCCACGTTGGTGTGCTGACGCTCCACATCCGTCGCACCCATAAACACCTCGCACTTCATGTCCATCAGCGCACACACCGTCGCCGTCGCCACACCGTGCTGTCCCGCTCCCGTCTCGGCAATGATGCGCGTCTTGCCCATCCGCTTCGCCAACAGAATCTGTCCGATGGTGTTGTTGATCTTATGCGCACCCGTGTGGTTCAGGTCCTCACGCTTCAGATACAGCTGGCAGCCGTACTTCTCGCTCATTCTACGAGCATAGTAGAGCGGCGACGGCCGTCCCACATAATCCTTCAACAGCGCATGATACTCGGCCTTGAACTCCGCACTCTCGATAATCGGCAGATAAGCCTCCTGCAGGTCATGCACACACTTGTAGAGAATCTCAGGCACATACGCCCCTCCGAACTCTCCGTAGAAACCGTTTTTGTCAACTTGAAAATTTTCCATATCTTTGTCTTTTAACTTTTAATTCTTAACTCTTAATTCTTCACTAAAAAAATCCGGAGGCCCATCGCAAGAACGACAGGCCTCCGGAGTATCTCTTATACAAACATATAGGTACGCGGCTATCTTCTCACGATCTTTTGAATCTTGAGTTGCGCCACCACCAATTGTTTGCTATTCTCATCATACCAATTTTCTGTTTTTGATAACTTTCCGGCTGCAAAAGTAATGCATTTTGCTGAAACAAACAAATTTTTGCTTACTTTTTTCTCAAAAAATTTTCGCCCACTGACATTTTGCTCTGAAATCATCCATTTTCCATCAAAAGTGTAAGCAT
>JAEEPZ010000055.1 GCA_016285055.1 Prevotella sp. | reverse complement strand
CTGCCCACTCTTCGCTGAAACTTCTTCGCCCACACTCTTCGCTGACAGGATATTACTGATATTACAGACCCCACCCCTAACCCCTCCCCTTGAAGGGAGGGGATGGCTGCGCATGAATAGGTCAACTATATCATATCCCATCCGCAAATTTTTGTCCGGAGGCTTCGGACGAAAAGTCCGAAGGCTTCGGACAGTCAGTCCGAAGGCTTCGGACAAACAGTCCGAAGCCTTCGGACTTTTTTGAACGACCTGCCCGCAAGCGCCTCAAAGCCGCTGTTCACGCTTTTTTAACCCCTGTCGAGACGTTTTGTGCCCTTATTTTTTCTTCAATTCGAAGATTATTCGTAATTTTGCACCCAAATAGCCAAAAAAACAGTAAATAATAATAATCAATGATGACTGCAAAAGAAATCCGTGACTCGTTCAAGAGTTTTTTCGAGTCTAAGGGACACGCTATCGTGCCTTCGGCACCAATGGTAATCAAGGACGACCCGACGCTGATGTTCACCAACGCCGGCATGAACCAGTGGAAAGATATTATATTAGGTACGCGCGAGCCGGAGCCTCGCCGTCGTGCCGACACGCAGAAGTGCCTGCGCGTCTCGGGCAAGCACAACGACCTGGAGGAGGTGGGACACGACACCTACCACCACACGATGTTCGAGATGCTGGGCAACTGGTCTTTCGGCGACTACTTCAAGGAGGGCGCCATCGACATGGCCTGGGAATATCTCGTCGACGTGCTCAAGCTGAACCCCGAGGACTTGTACGTCACCGTGTTTGAGGGTTCTCCCGAAGAGAACATCCCCCGCGATGACGAGGCCGCCCGCTACTGGGCCAAGCACGTGCCCGAGGACCACATCATCAACGGCAACAAGCACGACAACTTCTGGGAGATGGGCGACACCGGCCCCTGCGGCCCCTGCTCGGAGATTCACGTCGACAGCCGCACACCCGAACAGCGCGCTGCCAGTGGCAAGACAGGCCGCGAGCTGGTGAACCAGGACGACCCGCAGGTCATCGAGATATGGAACCTCGTCTTCATGCAGTTCAACCGCAAGGCCGACGGCTCACTGGAGAAGCTCTCGATGAACGTCATCGACACCGGCATGGGCTTTGAGCGCCTCGTCCGCATGATGCAGGGCAAGCACTCCAACTACGACACCGACGTCTTCCAGCCCATCATCAAGAAAGAGGAAGAGATTACAGGGCTGAAATACGAAGCCCCCCTTTCGTCCCCCGAGGGGGACACAAATGCCCTAAAGAGTAATGAAGCCCCCTCGGGGGCCGTAGGGGGGGCTGGTGATGACATGGTTTCCATCGCCATGCGCGTCTGCGCCGACCACCTGCGCGCAGTGGCCTTCTCGATTGCCGACGGCCAGCTGCCGGGCAACGCCAAGGCCGGCTACGTCATCCGCCGCATCCTGCGCCGCGCCGTGCGCTATGCCTACACCTTCCTGGGACAGAAAGAGGCCTTCCTCTACAAACTCCTGCCTACACTCGTTGAGGAGATGGGCGATGCCTTCCCCGAGCTGAAGGCTCAACAGCAGCTCATTGCCCGCGTGATGAAAGAAGAGGAGGACGCCTTCCTCCGCACGCTGGACAAGGGCATCAGCTTGCTCGACAAGGCGATGGAGGAGTGCAGGAATAAAGGAGTAAAGGAGTTAGATGGTGTGCAGGCCTTCCGTCTCTTCGACACCTACGGCTTCCCCCTCGACCTCACGGAGCTCATCTGCCGCGAGAACGGCTTCACGGTGAACGAGGAACAGTTCAACGTGGAGATGCAGAAGCAGAAAGAGCGCGCCCGCAACGCCGCCGCCGTGGAAAACAGCGACTGGGTGACTGTGGCCGACGGTTCGCCCGTCGGCACCGAGCAGAAGTTCGTGGGCTACGACTACACCGAATACACCTGCCACATCATCCGCTACCGCAAGGTGACGCAGAAGAAGAACACCTTCTACGAGCTGGTGCTCGACTACACACCGTTCTACGGTGAGATGGGCGGCCAGGTGGGCGACTGCGGCGTGCTCGTCAGCGAGAATGAGACGGTGGACATCATCGACAGCAAGCGCGAGAACGGCCAGACCGTGCACATCGTGAAGGAGCTGCCTAAAGACCCGACGGCCGAGTTCATGGCCTGCGTAGATACCGACAAGCGCGACGCCAGCGCCGCCAACCACACCGCCACACACCTCCTCGACTACGCACTGAAGCAGGTTCTGGGCGACCACGTGGAGCAGAAGGGCTCCTTCGTCAGCCCCGAGGTGCTGCGCTTCGACTTCTCCCACTTCGAGAAAGTCAGCGACGAGCAGCTGCGCCAGGTGGAGCGCATGGTGAACGACATGATACGTCAGGACCTGCCGCGCGACGAACACCGCGACGTGCCTATGGACGAGGCAAAGAAGCTGGGCGCCATCGCACTCTTCGGCGAGAAATACGGCGACAAGGTGCGCGTCATGCGCTTCGGCCCGTCGTGCGAGCTCTGCGGCGGCATCCACGCCACCAGCACCGGCCGCATCGGCTTCTTCAAGATCATCAGCGAGAGCAGTGTTGCAGCCGGCATCCGACGCATCGAAGCCCGCACCGGCAAGGAGTGCGAGGAACTGCTCTACAACATTGAGGACACGCTGAAGGTCGTCAAGGCGTTCTTCAACAACGCCAAGGACCTGCAGGGCGTCATCCGCAAATACATCGAGGAACACGACTCGATGAAGAAGGAGATTGAGAACTTCCAGGCGCAGGCCACGGAGCGCATCGCCAAGCAACTGGTGGAGAAAGCACGCGAGGTCAACGGCGTGAAGGTGGTTTCTTCCGTCTTGCCCTTGGAGCCACAAGCTGCCAAAGACCTGGCCTTCAAGGTGAAAGCCAATACGGAGGGCCCGCTGGTCTGCGTGCTCGGCACACAGGTCAACCAGAAGCCGCAGCTCACCATCATGCTCAGCGAGGATATGGTGGCCGACCACGGCCTCAACGCCGGACAGATGGTGCGCGAGGCTGCCAAGCTCATTCAGGGCGGCGGCGGCGGACAGCCACACTTCGCCCAGGCTGGCGGCAAGAACGTAGATGGCCTCAGCGCTGCTGTCGACAAGGCCATTGAGCTCGCCTTCAAGAGTTGAGAGATGAGAGTTGAGAGATGAGAAGAGATGAGAGTTGAGAGTTGAGAGTTGAGAGTTATCGGTTTCGCCGACTAACAATTAAGCATTAAGCATTAAGCATTAAGCATTGAAAAAGCTGTTCTACATCGCCATGCTCCTGACGCTATGCCTGACGGCGTGCGTCGACGAGGAGGAGTTGCCCGACACCCCGAAGGGCAACTTCGAGGCGTTGTGGACCATCATCGACGAGCATTACTGCTTCTTCGACTACAAGCAGCACGAGTATGGTCTCGACTGGAACGCCGTGCGCAGCAAGTATGATCCACGCATAGACAAAGACATGACCAGCACGCAGCTGTTCGAAGTCCTGTCGCAGATGCTGGGCGAGCTGCGCGACGGCCACGTCAACCTGACGGCCGCCCACGACTACGGCCGCTACTGGGCGTGGCAGGAGAGCTATCCCTCCAACTTCAGCGACTCGCTCTACCGCCTGTACATGGGCACCGACTACAAGATAGCGGCGGGGCTGAGCTACCGCATCCTCGACGATAACATCGGCTATGTGCGCTACGAGAGTTTTATCAGCGCCATCGGTGAGGGCAACCTCGACGAGGTGCTGATGTACCTCATGCCGTGCCAGGGACTCATCATCGACATCCGCAACAACGGCGGCGGCGACCTGACCAACGCTGAGAAGCTGGCCGCACGCTTCTGCCAGCAGAAGACGCTGGTAGGCTACCGGCAGCATAAGACGGGCAAAGGCCACAGCGACTTCTCGCAGATGGAGGCGCAGTATCTGGAGCCGTCAAGCAACATCCGCTGGCATAAGCCCGTGGCCGTGCTCACCAACCGTGGCGTCTTCTCGGCGGCCAACGAGTTTACGATGTACATGAAGGAGCTGCCCTTGGTAAAGATTGTCGGCGACCACACCGGCGGCGGCGCCGGGATGCCCTTCAACTCGTCGCTGCCCAACGGCTGGAACGTGCGCTTCTCGGCAGTGCCCACCTACGATGCACAGCGACACAGCACAGAGTTCGGCATCGACCCCGACTACAACGTAGGCATGAGCGACGAGGACTTCCGCAACGGACGCGACAGCATCATCGAGTTTGCGCGACAACTGCTGAAAGCCTGATTCTTTCGACTTTGGACTTTAACAACGATTTTATCTCGACAGCGAATTAAACGAATTAAACGAATTGTATTAACAACGAATTGTTTTTATTCACCTTATAAACATTTAAGATTATGAAAAAGATTTTGTTAAGCCTTTTCACAGTGCTCTTCGCAGCACCATCGTTTGCACAGTACAGCAGCGGCGGATTCTCGCTCAGCGAGAGCTCGCTCTATTACGGCATCCGCCTGGGTATGAACTTCGCCACGCTGACAGGAGATGATGTAGACCTTGGAACAAAGGTTGGTCTGAACTTCGGCGGCACCGTCGGTCTGCGCGTGTCGGAAACCACACCTATCTTCCTTGAGAGTGGTCTGTACTTCACCGGCTGCGGCGCCAAGAAAGACAAGAACTCCGTCAGCCTGAACTATCTGGAGCTGCCCTTGCTCATCAAGTATGGCGTGCAGGTGACCGACGAGATTGCACTGCTGCCCTTCATAGGTCCTACCTTCCGTTACGGAATCTTCGGCGGCAAGTGGAAGACCAGCGGCGAAGGCAAGGTCGACTCCTTCGGCGACAACAAGTTCAAGCGTGCCGACATGGGCATCAAGCTGGGCTGCGGCGCTGAGTACAACAAGCTCTATCTGGAACTCGGCTATCAGTTCGGCATCGCCAACATTGCCGACTGGGAGCTGACGAACCACGACGATGCCTCTGTGCACAACGGTGCCCTCTTCCTGAATTTAGGTGTCAATTTCTAAACGACCATGACTTTGTTTTCACGTAAGCTATTCCTCTTGCCACTCCTTGTGGCAGGAGGAATTGTGTTTTCAGCCTGTAACGGCAAAAGCACGAAAGAGGCTGCCGATACCTTCCAGCAGGGTTATGAAGACGCACAGGCTGACGGCGACAACAGCGATGCAAAGAAGCCGGAATGGAGTGTCAGCGGCAACAAGCTGACCTACGGCAGCCACACCTACACCATGCAGGGCGACTTCGACAAGGATTATGTCAGCGGCGGCAAGGCGAAGGTGACGTTCACCAACGTGCCGTCGGACTACGACGAGTTCCGCACCGTCTACGAGAACCTGCTGGGCAAGACCAGCTACGGCGTCAGCGCCATGCTGCCCATGGCCTTCGAGCTGTGGGGCCGCGACCACGAGGTGGGCAAGCAGTGCCTGACGCTCATCACAGGCGGCACATGCTACAACGAGATCATGCGCCAGCTGCCCGACCACATGGTGCCATCGGACTATGCGCCCGCCGGCGACGGCTATGCACAGCGCTGCCTGCCTGCCGCCACGCTGGAAGGAGCCACGAAGGAAAACGGCTACAACCCCACCATGCCTTACACCGTGAACATGACCATCGGCATGCAGAACACGTGGGGCGAGGAGAGCGAGATGCTGCAGGCCAACGTCTACAAGCTGAACATCATCAGCGGCAATGCATGGAGCACACCGCAACGTGCCGTCACCGTTATGCTGCCCTGGCGCGGTGAACAGCTCTACAAGGTCAACAACTGCTCGTCGCTCTACGTCAACATCTTCGTGCCACGTCAGGACTGGAACGGGCTGAAATAGCTCCATCGCCTGTTGGCTTCTTACAACGAATCAGGATATGGTATGACGAGACGATTCTTTTCTGTTGTCACAGTAGTATGGCTGGCCCAGGCATTATTGGCCCAGCCGGCAGCGTTGTCAGTGAAGGAACTGCGGCTGAGCAACGGCATGACGGTGTGGCTGAACGAAGACCACTCGCAGCCGAAAATCTACGGCAGCGTGGTGGTGCGAGCCGGCGGCAAGGACTGCCCCGACACGGGCATCGCCCACTACTTCGAGCACATCATGTTCAAGGGCACCGACCGCATCGGCACCGTCGACTACGAGGCGGAGCGGCCCTGGTTAGACAGCATCTCGGCACAATACGACCGGCTGAGCCGCACCACCGACGAGGCCACACGCACGCAGATACAGCAGCACATCAATGCGCTGAGCCTCAAGGCCGGCGACTATGCCATTCCCAACGAGTTCAGCCGCCTCATCTCGAAATATGGCGGCACGGGCCTCAACGCCGGCACGAGCGCCGACATGACCATGTACTACAACACCTTCCTGCCGCAGTTTATCACGCAGTGGTGCTGGCTGAACTCCGAGCGTCTCATCCACCCCGTGTTCCGAGGCTTCCAGTCAGAGCTGGAGACGGTCTATGAAGAGAAGAACCGCGCTGCCGACGGGCTGAACGCTGCCTACGATGCCGTAATGCGCGCCGTCTTCAAGGACCAGCCCTACGCCTTCCCCGTACTCGGCTCGACGGAGAACCTGAAGAACCCGCGGCTGTCGGACATGGAGGCGTTCTTCAAGAAATACTATGTGGCATCCAACATGTGCCTCATCCTCTCAGGCGACCTGCCGGCCTACTCGCTCACGCCACTGTTGGAGCAGACCTTCGGGCGCATCCCCACTGGCACCGTGCCAGAGCGACAGCCCTCCCCCATCCCACCCTTCCAGAAAGGCGAGCAGGCCGACATCCGCCTGCCCATTCCCATCATCAAGGCCGAGGCACTGGTCTATCCCGCGCCCACCACTTTCGAAAAAGACGCCATAGCGCTGCAGCTGGCCAACCGTCTGCTCTCTGACGAGGAAGCCGGATTTCTCGACTCGCTGACCAACGAGCACCGCGTGATGTTTGCCGGAGCCATGCACACGTCGATGAACGATGCCGGCGCCACCGCCCTCTTTGTCGTGCCAAAGATTCCCTTCGGCAGCCTGAAGAAGGCCGAGGCACTCTGCCTGTCGCAGCTCAACAGACTGATGGAGGGTGACTTCAGCGATGAACAGTTGGAGACACAGCGCCGCAACCTGCTGATGGAGATGGAACAGCGCTTGGAGACCATAGAGAACCGCGCCGAGCAGATGGTTGAGGTCTTTTCGCAGGGGCACTCGTGGCAGGAATATCTTGACCTCATCGAGCGCCTCAGGCATGTCACAAAGGGCGACGTGATGAGCGCCACCCGCAAATACTACGGCGCCGAGCACCTGAAACTTCGGAAGAAATACGGTACGGAGAAGAAGGAGACGCTAAGCCAGCCCGGCTACACGCCCGTGCAGCCCAAAAACGCCGGGGCGAAGTCGCCCTTCGCCCAGTGGCTCGACTCGCTGCCCATTGCCGACTTGCCCATCCGCACGGTAGATTTCGACAACGACGTGCAGCGTATGAAGCTGAACGAGCACGTCACGCTCTTCTCCGTCACTAACCCCGTGAACGACATCTTCACGTTCTCACTCGTCTACAAGAAAGGCACGCTGGCCACGCCGATGCTCGCCCAACTGGCCGAATACTTAGGCACCGTGGGCACCGACTCGCTGACAAAGCAGCAGATAGCCACGGCATGGCAACATCTGGGAGTGACGATGACCTGCGAGGCCGACGACGGCCGTTTCATCGTCACGATGATGGGCCCCGACGACCAGCTGGAGCCGGCCCTACGCCTGCTCAGCCACTTCCTTGGTCATGCCGACGCCGACGACAAGGCGCTGAAAACGCTGAAGCAAGAGGCGAAGGTCACCGACAAGGCTTTTGGCAAGCAGAAAGACGACGTGCTGCTGCCTCTCATCCGCTACGCCTGCCTGGGACAGCAAAGCGAGTACCTGCAGCAGCTCTCGCTCAGCGAGGTGAAGGCCCTGACCTGCGCCGACCTGCTCACTCAGCTCCGCGACGTGCAGCAGTATGACTGCGACCTCATCTACGTGGGCCGCCGCCCCGTTCCGTCGGTTGCGGCTCTCTCGCAGCAAATTCTCCCGTTATCACAATGCCGCAAGCCACGCCCTGACATCCACCGCGTGCTGCTTCCTGTGCAAACAAGGGAGAGCGCTTCGCACACCAACGGCGGGGCTGAGAACGGGATGATTTACTTCTACCACGTCCCCAAGTCACGTCAGAACTTCGTATGCACCTACGAGCAGCTGCCCGCCCTCACCGACAGCATCGAGCGCACCGCCGCCGAGCTGTGGGCACGCTATATGGGCGGTGGCATGTCGAGCCTGCTGTTCCAGCACATCCGCGAGTTCCGCTCGCTGGCCTACAGCACACAGGGCGTGCTCTTCGAGCCCAACTACGCCCGTCACGCTGACGATCCCGCCGCCTTCGTCACCATCACGGGCACGCAGGCCGACAAGACGCTGCAGGTATTCGAAGCCGTTGACTCGCTGCTGACACATTCGTTGGCCTCAAAGGAAAAGTCACTTAGCGCTCAACACTCAACGCTCAACGAGAATCTCGACGCGGCACGTCAGGAGATGCAGAGCCGCATACAGAACGGTTTCCCATCGTTCCGCGAGATAGGCTACTATGCGGCCAACCGCATGATGCAAGGCTATGCCGACGACCCCAACCGCCAGAAGGCCGCCCTGCTGCCACGCGTCACGCAGGCCGACGTGCAAAGCTACCACGACAGCCATGTGGCAAACAACCGCCGCATCTGGCTCGTCATAGGCGACCGCAAGCTCACCGACATGCAAGCCCTGCAGCGCTACGGCCAGGTCGTAGAGCTGAAAAAGGAAGACATCTACAAATAGTACTTGATTCCCCCAGATGTGTATCTACGCTGTGTACACTTTTTTATACGGCTTAGCCTGTATGATTCACGGCATGGCATCGGGCGAGAAAAGCAAAAGTCTGTTTACTCACCAATAGTGTTCCGCGTGAACGAGGCAGTGATGCCGTCAATACTGGGACTGAAGAAAAGGCATGAATCATCCCAGTTAGATACAAAGTGTATACAGCATAGATACAAATCAATGAATAATTCGTGTGTAATTAATGGTAATTATTTGTTGAAAGAAAGATTTATTTATTTCACCACTACCTTGCGGCCATTATGGATGTACAGTCCCTTGCGGAGGCGGGCTGGCACAGGGCCTGCCCCTACATTGTCGAGCTTGCGGCCACTGAGGTCATACCATGCGCCAGCCTCTTTATCATTTATCATTTCTCCTCTATCATTTAGAGACGAAATCTCGCTGCCGTCGCCGAAGTTCAGTACAAAGCGGCTGAGCGATGGGGCGCCAGCCATGAGGCCGTTCTTCAGGTGGAAGTAGCCGCGGCAGGCGTTGAGTTCGAACTTGGTCATGCCCTCGCCCCAAGGGTAGTAGAGGGTGTTGCCGCCTCCCAAGTAGAGGTTCGTCTTGTCGGTGGTGAAGATGTCGGTGGGGCTGTAGGTGCCGACGAAGTCCACATAGTCAGTAGCGATCCTGCCTGCGTTGCTGCTACTGATGGTGACGCCGGTGAAGACGGGATTGCTGATGTCGAATTCGTTCTCATGCCCATCGTATCCATCAGGCTTCGTCCACTTGACGATGTAGGGCTTGCCGGCCACGATGGCTGTGAGGTTATCTTTATCCTCGGTGAAGTTCATCGACAGCGTGCCACCGCTGAAGCTGGAAGATACAAGTGTCTTCACCGTGGCACCGTGCAGGGGACAGGTGTAGTTGCCGCCCTCGTCCTTCGCATTGATATCGACGATACTGAACGGCAGGCACAGCGTGTTCCAGTCGCCATCCTTGTAGAGGGTGCGGCCCTGGAGGGTCACGTAGGCTGCCTTGTCCTTCCACGTATTGAGCACAGTGCTGTTGTCGGCATTGTCGGCCAGCTCGAAGGCGTAGCGCTCCCACTGTGCCGTGACGGCGAGAAGCCCCCCTTGCTCCCCTGAGGGAGATGTGGCACTGAAGTCAATCGATGCACCAGGGGCGTAGTCGGTGTCGCCAATGCGCCATGCGCTGAAATAGCAACCTACGGGAGCGGTGTAGAAGCAGGCGGGCAGGCGGAAGGCACCCACCTCGGAGGCATAGACCTGCTGGGTCACGTCGTTGCCGCTGCCGCCGTTGCCGTTGTAGCTTACGGTGTACTTGGCCTCTTCGTTCCAGATGGGATAGAGCGTGGTGTTCGCGGTGATTCCGTCGCTTTCCTTCACCGGGTCGAAGGTATATTCCGTGCTGCTGCCGCCGCGCTTCCACTTGCCGTTGAAGGTGAAATGCGTGCGCGGGGCTGGGTTGACAATGGGCTTGATGGCAGCGTCACCATTGGCCACCAACTGTGCCGGAGCCATCTGTCCGCTTTCGTCGAGGAAGATGACGCGCCAGCCCACCACGGCGGCGTTGCTGCCATTGTAGCTCCTGTCGCCGCCGCTGGTGCCGCACTCACCGGGAGTCTTGGTCACGCCGCCGCTCACGACGGTTACCTCGTCGTTATAGAGGTTATTGCTGGCATCCATTGGAGACCAATTGCCACCGATGGCACCGGCCTTGGCACCGCTCACCGTGCCGTCGATGACGCGGTTGCCATACATATTGCCATAGTTGTTGTCGCCCACCAGCATACCGGCGTATGTGTCTTCGGCATCGCTGGTGTTGTTGACGGTGCAGTAAGCTAATGTCAGGTTCTGCAGCGTGCCCGTCAGGTAGCCTATGAAGCCCAGGTTCTGTGCCCTGCCGCTGATGTTCATACCGCTGATGGTGTGGCCGCCGCCGTCGAAGGTACCAGCAAACGAGTGGTCGTAGTCGCCATCCACGGCAATGCCACCGAAGCTGTCGTTCTCGCCAAACTCAATGTCGTTGGCCAGCAGGAAGGTCATGCCCTGGCAGCCGTCGAGCACGCTGGCCAGCGCTGCCACCTCGTTCAGGTCGGCCACCGAGGTCACTAAGTAGCGGTTCTGTGCGTCCTGCTGCATCGTCAGCGCGCTGTATCGGTAGTTGGGCAGGATGGCGACGTCCTCACTGGGCACGGTCAGCGTGTAGGTGCCGTTACCGTTGGCTGTCAGGTTCACGTCGTCGTTGCTGTTGTTCTGATACTTGAAGCCGCTCAGCGTCCAGCCGTCCTTTCCTCCTGCCGTGAGCGCCATCGTCACTTGGCTGCCGGCCTCATGGTAGCGGTCGCCATAGATGGTGCGGTCGCTGGTCATGGTGCCCACCGTCGCGATGCCTATGCTCTCATTGTCACTGCCTTCCACAGCGTAGAGGGCGGTGCAGCTGGTGGCTGCAACATTATAACTATAAGAACCCACGGCACCGGGCACGCCATTGCCCAGATAGTGACAACCGCTGACGGTACCGTAGCTCAAGCCAGCGATGCCGCCCGTATAGTCTGTGTTTCCACTTGTCACTTTCACGAGGCTCACGCAGTTCTGAATCGTGCCACCTTCAGCCACCGTGCAGGCGATGCCGCCCACACTGTTGTCTTTGCCGGAACCCTTCACAGAGCCTGTGACCGTCAGATTCTTCACCGTACCGCCAAGTGCCATGAAGAGACCTGCTTCGCCGCCAGTGCTGATGCTGATACCGCTGATGGTGTGGCCTCCGCCGTCGAATATGCCCTTGAATACATATTGTGAACTGCCTCCCTGAATCGTATATGGGAAAGATGTGAAGCCCGAGCCGCTCACGTCGATGTCGTTCATCAGCAGGATGGTCTCGCCCTCCATACCCTTGCCAGCCTTCATCCAAGTGCATAGCAGCACCAGATCGGCGGCTTTCGTCACCTCGTAGTTGCCGGTTGTGACGTTCTTAAGTCCGGCCAACAGGTCATCACTCAGGGAGAAGGCACCGCTCACGTGTATCTCGTCCTTGTCGGGCATTGTGAACATGGCCTCGTTCTCGCCCGTCATGGCGTAGGGAATAACCGTTACCTTGTTGTTCTCTCTATAGTAGATGTCAAGGTATGCCAGTTCGCTGCCTTCGTTGGGCGAGGCTGTCACAGTAACCTCCTCGCCGACCACGGCCTCGGTCTTGTCGAAGGCCACGGTACCGGTGCCGGCGCCAGCGTATGCTGCGCCTAAGATACTGTGCAGTTTCAGGAAGCGGGGTGTCAGTGTCAGGGTGGTCGTGGTCTCAAAGTCAAAGGGCGTGTCGAAGTCAAACGCCTCGCCGTTGTAGTTCCAGCCCATGAAGCGGTAGCCGTTCTTCACGGGGTGGTTCGCGTCGGTCACAGTTGGCTCCATGGCCGTCTCGCCGTTTAGGATTGTCTCGACGGCAAAACCGTCAAGCGCAGTGCCGACCTCGTCGGCAAAGGTCACTGTGTGGGGGGCATAGATGGTGGCCGTGGTGGTGGTCTGCTGTCCTTCGGCGGCCAGCACGTAGTTGCTACAATCCCTGCCGCCCAGCGTCAGGCCGCTGATGTTGACCGTCTTGCCCTCGCCATAATCGGTGCTGACAAACGCGCCCGTGGCAGCGACGGTGAGCACGTCGCCCCCCACGATGCCGCTGAACACGGCGTGGCTGCCATCTATCTCGACACTGGTGTTGCGGTCATAGTGCTTGTCCTTGGCTGTGATGCCGCTCACGGTGACGGACTTAGGGAGCACCGTAAACTCCGCGCTCGCCGTGGCTAACTTATAGTTGCCGCCCGCCTTGTCGGTGATGGTCACGGTGGCGGTGCCGGCTTTCGTGGTGTTCGTCGTCGTCATGGTGTATTCGCTTGCGGGCACCACCGTCTCGCCGTCCTTCACGGTGAGGGTGGGCACAATCTGCCCGCCCGTGTAGGTGTAACTGCCTGTCACGGTTAGCAAGGGAGCACTCACTACGGTGCTCCAATGTGCCGTCAGCTCGATGTCGGCGGTCACGGGGGTGTTGAAATTGTAGGGTGTCTCGCCCAGATACCAACCGGCGAACTCGTAGCCGTCGGCAGTGGGCGCAGCGGGTGCCGATGCCTGACTGGCATAAGGCACGCTCTGTTTTGCGATGTCCTCTCCGTGGCCGTTCATGTTGAAGGTCACGCTCTTGTTGCCTTCACGCCAGAGGGCTTTCACGACGAGGTCGTCGCCCACGGTGATGGTTTCGCCCGGCATATACTCCCCGCCATTTATCTGCCAACGGTAGAATACCTTGCTCTCATCAGGGACTGTGAAGGCACACTCGGGCAGCCTGTAGCTAGCACCCACAGCTATGGGTGAGTTGCTCATTGTGCCCGACCCGCCGTTGGCAACGAATGAAATAGTGCGAGAGGGTACGATGGTCTTGTTGTGGATGTTACTCGTGACGGCCTTAATGTCGGTGTCTTGAAGCATAAAGTCCTTTTTAAAGGTCACATTGCCGTCATAGCTGGTGGCATAGATATGATCCGTGAGGTCTGTCCAATCAAGGGATATCGTGCCACCCCCTGCACCTTCACCACATCCGATTCCAGCTCCTTCCGTATCCCAACCAGTGCCCTCTGCCCAGACTTGGCCGCCACTGATGGTTATTGTGCCGCCATCGCAATAGTATCCACCTCCGATACCAGCTCCACCATTCATGCCTGTAGCCTGAACGAAGCCGCCACTTATTTCTATGGTACCACGGTTTGGCATTATCTGCATGTCAAAATGTCCACCTCCGATACCTGCTCCACCATCTCCACCTGTGGCTAAAACCCAACCGCCACAGATGCGGATCTTCTCGCCATAACTGCTTCCTCCACCACCGATACCTGCCGCATAGTCTCCACCTTGTGATACCACATTTCCACCATAGATGGAAATAGTCCCGTAGTCCTTATACTCCCAATTATTATAAATGTCGATTGCATAGCCACCGATACCGGCATATTGATAAGTGTGGTTTCCCCCATTCATTGGTCTGGCGTCTGCATAAAGCCATCCTGATCCGTTATGCTGTCCGTAGATATTTAAGCTGTTGCCCTGTAAGACGGTGATGCCCTTCGTCGCATTGAGCGAAGCACCGTCGCAAAGTATCAGATTAACGGTGCCATTGACGGTAATACGCTCGCTGATGGTGATGTCGCTGTTCACCACGAACCACGAGGTGTTGCCCGTGGCACCCCATGACGTACCGTTGGGTATCTGGAACGCCTCACAGATCTGTTTTCCATGGTTTGCGTCAATGTATGTCACTCCATCAGGCAAGTTACCGTCTGAAATCAACAAATCCTTATGTATCTTGTGGTCAGCATCAGATTCAGGGAATGTGACGGTCTTGGTATAGTCCTTGTTGTTACTGTCTGTCACGCGGAAGGTCTGCTTTCCTGACAGTATGCTTCGTGTAATGAAATAACCACTGAAGTAGGCCACACCCGCAGTCGTGCCGGAGCCGGCCTTCTCGGGGTTGTAGTAGGCCGAATTGACATAGATGTCGCTGATGTCGCTGATGTCGTCGAGCGTAAAGGTGGCCGTAGTGCCCAGCACGATGTCCTTGTCGTAGATGGATCCTGAGAAGGTGTAGTAATAGCCGCCCAAGACCACGTCTTGGCTGCTTTTAGAGAGCCACAATGTCTTGCTGGCGAGGCCACTGATTGTCACATTGCCTGAACTTCCGAGCTGAGATTCGGGGTAAAGCACATCCACCGTGGCCGTGCCGATGCCCGGCTTCTCCACCTGTAGGTCGCAATAGGCGGTCTTTCCCAGAGGCAAGTATACCTTCACATTGTAACGAGTGGAAGTGAGTGTCGGATAATAGACCGTGATGTGGAACGTACGTTTGGCGACGCGATAGACAGAAGGGCTGATGACACCCGTACAGCTGACAGTCGCCTCATCGCTGATGGTCACGCTACCACCGACATGGTTTCCTTCATCATTTCCCTCGCCATAGCCTATATTGCCATTCGCTTCGACCCAGCCGCCTATGATGCTGATGTCGGCACAGGTGAGGGTTTCCTGACCGTTCCATCCGCTACCTATCGCAGCACCGCTGTTACCTGCCGTGGCCAAGATGTATCCACCTGTAATGGTGATGGTCTTAACTGTTCCACCGTCACCTCCACCAATGCCAGCTGCGCCGACAGAGCCGGTTGCACGAACCGTGCCGCCGTTGATGATTATGTTGCCCGTGATGGTTCGGTCGAAGGTATTATCTGAATATGTCATCAGGTTTGTCTCTCCTCCACTTCCTTCACTGCTTCCTATACCGGCGGCACCACTAACTGCATTGTAGTGGTGGTACACGGAGCCGCCCCGGGCATTGATGGTTCCGCCGTTGATGGTGATATCGCCGCAGCCCTGCGGACATAAACCATTAAAACTCCCCCTCGAACCAATGCCTGCGCCGCCGCCGTAGTTGTCACCGCCCGTGACGTTCAGCGTGCCCGTGCTGGCCGCGGTGATTTCGAGCGAGCAGCCGAAAGGCACAGCAATGCCCGCACCGCCATAGCTTGCCGTCAACGTGTTCACGCCGTTCACGGTGAGGTGAAGCTTGGCACCGTTGACCAGCGAGATGCCTGACAGCGTGGCATAGTACTGTCCGGAATAGTCCACGTGCAGCCCGTCGATGGTCAGGTTCAGCTCAATGCCGTCCACCACGATGGCTCCCTTAGAGATAAAATTGCCACTGTTGCCCTCCGCATCATTTGCCGCCACGGTGCCCCTGAGAGTATTATTGTGATACGTGGCCTTGTTGCCGCTGTTAATCACCACTGCCCTTTGCAGCGTGATGTTGTTCGACCACGCCGTAGTGGCGGTGAGCAGCATCATGAGCAGCATCAAGGCTACCCGTTGAATGTGGTTACAGTTTTTGTTCATATTTGTACCTTCATTAATTGCAATTTTGAGCAGGATTGTGCTCATTAAAGAAACTAACTCTCGGCTGCGGCAAGGAGAATCTCGCTGAGCGTGGGATGGATGTGCACGATGTCGCGCAGCTGCTCCACTGTGGTGTCGCGGCACATCAGGGCACTGACCTCCTGCACAATGTCGGCAGCATGGGCACCGTAGGCATGACAGCCAAGGATTTTTCCAGCACCTGGCTCGCTGAACAGCTTCAGCAGTCCCTCCGTCTCGTTCATGGCCATCGCTTTGCCGTTGGCTCGCCAGAAAGACTTGCGGCACTCGTAGGCCACGCCCTGAGCCTTCAGCTGGTCTTCTGTCGGGCCAACGCAGGCAGCCTCGGGCCGGGTGAAGATGGCGGCAGGCATAGGCCGAGTGAGAGGTGAATGAAGACCCGAGGAGGCCTGTTCGCCTTGTAAGATACGTCTCACCACATAGATGCCCTGTGCCTCAGCAGCATGGGCCAGCATCTGTCGGCCATTGACATCGCCAATGGCGTAGATGCCCTTCACCGTCGTCTCGAAGTTCTCGTCGGTGGCGATGCCCTTGCGCTCGTCGAATTCAAAGCCGGCGTTGACAAAGTCGGCCTGCACGCGCGGCTTGCGGCCCGTGGCCATCAGGATGACGTCGGCATCGATGTCAGCCAGGTTCTGCACGGCGGTTTTCATCTTGAAGGTGATGCCCTGCTTCTCCATGTATTTGCGCAGGCGCTTGGCGATGTCGCTGTCGAGAGCTGGCAGACACTCCTTCAAGAACTCGATGACAGTCACCTCTGTGCCAAAGCGGCGGAACACTGAGGCGAACTCCATGCCGATGACGCCGGCTCCGATGATGCAGAGGCGCTTGGGCAGCGTCTCAAGCTGCAGCAGGCCCGTAGAATCGACCACACGCGGGTCATCAAGGCCCTGAACTGGAATCATTTTCGTCTCAGAGCCGGTGGCGATGATGATGTGCGGGGCTGTGTAGTCGCCCACTGTATGCGCATCGACAAAGGCCGCCTTCTCTCTTAACAATGTAATGTTCGGGTGCGAGAGAATGCTCTCCACGCCGCTGCGCAACTGCGGCACCACCTGCGCCATGCGCTCGCGCGCCTCGCCGAAGGAAGCCGAATGAACGTAGGTTTTCGTGGGGATACAACCCACATTGAGACACGTACCGCCAACATTCTCTGACTCGAAGACAACCACCTTCAGGCCGTTCTTTGCGGCATACTCAGCAGCGCGGTAACCACCAGGCCCCGCACCGATAATAATTAAATCTGTTTGTATAGACATCACGTAAAATATTTACAGTTCTTCAGCCACAACCAGCTCCGTGCTGATGATTACTACATCATTTTGCAAGCTAATTCTACTCCGGAATAAAAATTCCGAATACTTTCCGTTCCTTCTTTATAAGCCTGACGAATATCCTCTATCGTAAAGGACTCTTTAGTTCCAGAAATTCTCTCAACATAGCATCTGGTGTAATCTTCAATTGCTTTGTCTAATAGGTATTCTTTAGTGTTTATCATTGTAATAATGATTAATAAGATTATCCCTTAATAGGTGATTAAGACGCTGGAAGTGTCAGCTGCACTCCTTTGCGGATAACCATTCCTACACAGTAGCAATCTCTGAGGATAACGTCCTCAAAGTTCTGCATACCGTAGGGTATGCGCTTGGGTGCTGTGCCATGCCGTTCCATGCCCCGTATGTTTTATTCTCCGCAAAGGTATCGCTTTTTCCTCAGCCAGCCAAACTTTTCCGCAGAAATATTTGGCAGCCCGCGAAATAATGGGAAACTGTGCACTTGTACATCATGTACGCAAACACGCCATCCAACTTTACTTCCTTTAGATGGTTTGTCCGAGAAAAATCCGAAGGCCTCGGATTCTTGTCCGTAGGCTTCGGATTTTTTCCGAAGCCTACGGATTTTTCCCGGACGGTGCGATGGAAACAATCCCGCTCAAAAAATGTCTTTGTTGTCCAAGTTGCCTACAAAACAAAAAGACATTGCTTTTTAAGCGACAACCAGGACAACAAAGACGGTATTCGGACTATGACCGATTTGACACTATTATCACCAAGGAGAACCCTACGTTATGGTGATGGAATAGAGCTAAAGCCTCTGCACAGAGGCCAGCGCAACGATGGAGGGGCAGCCTTACAGCAGGAATTTGTTTTATTCTTCCGCCGCCAGCTGCCGCCAGGTGACGACAGGGTGCTTGGCAGCCAGGACGTCGTCGACACGGCCGATGGGTGTGTGGTGGGGTGCGGACTTCACCTCATCGGGGTTTTCCTTGGCCTCGAGCGCTATCTGACGCATGACGGCGATGAAGCCGTCGATGGTCTCCTTCGACTCGTTCTCCGTCGGCTCTATCATCAGACTCTCGTGGAAGAGCAGGGGGAAGTAGATGGTGGGCGCATGGTAGCCGTAGTCGAGCAGGCGCTTAGCCACGTCCATCGTTGTGACGCCAGTGCTCTTGTCCTTCAGGCCGTCGAACACGAACTCGTGCTTGCACAGGCCGTCAATAGGCAGCTCGTAGACATCCTTCAACGACTCCTTGATGTAGTTGGCGTTGAGCGTGGCCAACGGGCCTACCTCCTTGATGTGCTCACGGCCTAAAGAAAGGATGTAGGCGTAGGCACGCATGGCCACGGCGAAGTTGCCGTGATAGGGCGATACTTCGGGGAAGAACTCCTCCAATCCCTTGCGCACGCCGACGGGTCCGGCACCCGGTCCGCCACCGCCGTGAGGTGTAGAGAACGTCTTGTGCAGGTTGATGTGCATCACGTCGAAGCCCATGTCGCCCGGACGGGCAGCACCCAGCATCGGGTTGAGGTTGGCGCCGTCGTAATACATCAGACCGCCGCAGTCGTGGATGAGCTTCTCGATGGCAGGAATCTGCTTCTCAAAGAGGCCCAGCGTGTTGGGGTTGGTCATCATCATCGCTGCGATTTCAGAGGCATGTAGGTTCAGTATGTCTTGCAGGGCCTGGAGGTCGACGGTGCCATCGCTGAGCGACTTCACCTCAATGATGTCCAGTCCGCAGACGGCGGCGCTGGCCGGGTTGGTGCCGTGTGCCGAGTCGGGCACGATGACGAGGCGGCGCTGGTTGTCGCCACGGCTCTCGTGATACTTCTTAATCACCATCAATCCCGTCAGCTCGCCGTGAGCACCGGCGAAAGGCTTTAGAGTGAAGGCGTGCAGGCCTGTCAGCTCGCAGAGTGCACGGCAGAGCAACGTGCAGACGGCCTCGGCACCACGCACGGTCTCGGCTGGCTGCAAGGGATGCAAGGCTGCAAACTGCGGCAGGGCGGCCACCTCCTCGTTGATCTTCGGGTTGTACTTCATGGTGCAGGAGCCCAGCGGATAGAAGCCATTGTCCACACCGAAGTTGTTGGCGGAGAGGTTCGTATAATGGCGGACGACGGTCATCTCGTCGCACTCAGGCAGTGCGGCATCGTCCTTGCGGCGCAGCTCAGCGGGCACGGCGTAGTCGCCAAAGCGGTTCTTAGGAAGGGAGTAGCCCTTGCGGCCAGGCTGCGAGAGCTCGAAAATCAGGTTTCCGTATAGCTTGTTGTTCATTGTGATGAGGGGGACGCGGCGGTGCCGCGTCTTACGCTAAGTTTTAAATGAATGAGATGAAACGGTCGATTTCTTCCTTGGTGCGCTTCTCGGTGACGGCAAACATGAGCTGGTTGTCAGAAATCTTGACGCCAGCGAAGAAGCCATTGTCGGCGAGTCGGCGCTGCAGCGCATCGAGTTCGCCGTCGTAGCTGACGACGAACTCGTTGAAGAACGGCTTGTCGTAGACGAGGGCGAAGTGTCCCGTGGCGCAGAGCTTGTCACACAAGTAATGTGCGCCGGCATAGCTCAGCTCGGCGGCTTCCTTCAGTCCCTGCTTGCCCATGAGCGACATGTAGACAGTGACCCAGAGGGCCATGAGGCTCTGGTTGGAACAGATGTTCGACGTGGCCTTCTGCCTGCGGATGTGCTGCTCGCGAGCCTGCAGCGTGAGGACAAAGGCGCGCTGTCCGCGATTGTCGACGGTTTTGCCGACGATGCGTCCCGGCATCTTGCGGATGAGCTTCTCGGTGCAGCACATATAGCCCACGTAGGGACCACCATACGACATAGGTATGCCCAGTGTCTGTGCATCGCCCACAGCGATGTCGGCACCCCACTCCCCAGGCGTTTTCAGTACGGAGAGGTAGAGTGCGGGACTGTTGACGATGAACAGGCCTTTCTGTGCGTGAATGGCATCGGCATAGCCGGTGAAGTCCTCGATGTTGCCGAAATAGTTGGGCTGTTGTGCCACCACGCCAGCCACCGGTCCTTCGGCGAGCAGGCGGTCGAGGTCGTCTTTATCCGTCACGCCGTCGCGTGTGGCTATCGTCACGATTTCCACGCCATGGAAACGTGCGTAAGTGCGCATCACGTCGAGAATTCGTGGGTCGACGGCCTCTGAGACGAGCACACGGTTGGTCTTCTTTGCGTTGGCGTTAGCCATGAGCATGGCCTCGGCGGTAGCAGTACACCCGTCATACATTGAGGCATTGGAGATGTCGAGACCTGTGAGTTCTGCCATCATGCTCTGTCACTCGAAGATATAGTGCAGCGTACCTTGTGAGATTTCTGCCTGATAAGGAGTGTAACTGGTGAGGAACTCCGACCTGCCGATGATGTTGGGAACGACAGCCGGTGTGTAATGGTCGTAGACTCCTGCTCCGGCAAACACCGTCATCAGGCGGTTGTTGTTGCATAGACGGTCAAAGGTCTGCCTTATCTCCAGTTCGCTCTTCGATGTGGGAATGTCGTACTCGCCTTTGAATCGCACCGACTCGGGCACCTCGGCGTAGAGGTCGTCGAGGGAGTCGACGCCCACTTTCCGGAGCATGACATCGATGTCTTCTTGGGTATGTGGAAAATACTTGTACATCGTTGGTGAGGTTTGGTGGGATGACTATGCTTCGCAGACGGCTTTGTAGGCCTCGGCATCCATCAGGTTGTCGAGTTCGGTCTTGTCGGTGAGTTCCACCTTGATAATCCAGTTGGCGAAGGCGTCGGCATTGATGAGTTCCGGGTTGTCGGCCAATGCATCGTTTACTTCCACCACGGTGCCGCTGACGGGCGAGATGAGGTCGCTGGCGGCTTTCACGCTCTCCACGGCGCCGAATTCCTCGCCTGCCTCCACTTCATCGTCCACTTCGGGCATGTCGACATATACTACGTTTCCCAACTCATGCTGTGCATAATCGGTGATGCCGATATAGCCGAATTCACCTTCCACACGCACATACTCATGTGACTCTGAATAGTAGAGTCCTTCGATAACTTTTGCCATAATTCTTTTATTTTTTTATTGGTTGTTGTTGCTGTTTTCTGATGATGGGGCTTGTTTCTGGCGACGGCAAAGCCGCCGCCTACGGAGAAGCCGCCTGGTGAGAATCCGCTGCCTAGGGAGAAGCCGCCTATGGGGAGGCCTTGGTGATGAGGGCTTCTGCCTCAAGTCGTTCAGTCTTTTTTGTAATGCTTGTCGTAGAAACGCTTCTTCACCACGATGCCGGGGAAGGTTTTCTTGCGGATTTGTATTTCGAGGGGTGTGCCCAGTTTGGCATGAGCCGTCTCGACGAGCGCCATGCACACACTCTTGCCAGTGGAGATGGAGTTGTAGCCGGTGGTTACCTCACCCACCTGTCGGCCTTCCGCCAATACAGGATAGCCATGTCGTGGAACGGCGCGGCCTTCAAGTTCTATACCGATGACGCGGCGTTCCACCCCCTCGGTCTTTTGTTTGAGGAGGGCATCGCGGCCGATGAACTCAGGTTTATCGAACTTGCAGAACATGCTCAGTCCGGCCATCACGGGAGAGATGTCGGCAGAAAGTTCGTCGCCATAGAGCGGCAGCCCCACCTCGAATCGTAGCGTATCGCGGCACCCCAGTCCACAGGGTTTGCAGCGTCCGCTTTCAATGAGTTTGTCCCAGCACTGGCGAATGAAGTCGTGCGAGCCGTAAATCTCGAACCCGTCTTCACCGGTGTATCCTGTGCGGCTCACGATGACCGTTTCTCCGGCGGTGTCGATGGTCTTCACGGTGTAGAAGGTAAGTTCTTTGCATGCCAGTCCCAGCACTTCCTCAACCACCGTTTCTGCCTCAGGTCCCTGCACGGCTATCTGTCCGTAATAGTCAGACTGGTGTTCGAAGTCCACTTCGTAACCCTCGAGATGTTGCTGCATCCACTCCACATCCTTGTCGATGTTGGCAGCATTGATGACGAGGAAGAAGTCTTTTTCGCCCATCTTGTAGACCAGCAGGTCATCTACGGTACCGCCGTTGGGATAGCACATCATGCCATAGAATATTTTCCCTATTGGAGGTTCGGTGATGTCGTTGGTGAAGATGTGATTGACGAATCGCTCAGCATCGGTGCCTTTGACGCGCACCTCTCCCATGTGCGAGACGTCGAACACGCCGCATGCCTGACGCACGGCATTGTGCTCATCGATGATGGAACTATACTGGATGGGCATGTCGAAGCCTCCGAACGGAGAGATGAGAGCGCCCAGCGCTACATGTTTGTCGTAGAGACAAGTTCTCTTGTTTTCCATAATATCTATTCGTTGTTAAGTAATACATTGATCAAGTCGGGTTTCCTCAGGTGGAGGATGATGTCGCCGGTCTGTAGTGGCAAGGCCTCTTCCAGTGCTTCCCTTTGAAGTCTGCACCCACGCAGGTGGGAGAGGATGCCCTGTTCGATGTCGCCTATGAGGAAGAAATCGCCCATGATGTCGATGGCCTTGATGACCCCGTTTTTCAGTTGCATGCGCACCTCGAAGTCGCCCACCCCCTCTATGCGCCTGTGTCGGGTGAGGGTGTAACTGGGGTTGTGGCCATAGATGAACGCCTCGGAGAGGTATTCCTGTTCCATTTCGCCGATGCGTGCCACCGCTTCGTGGGAGAGGCGTATTTCGCTGTCGCAGAGATTTTGCCGGGCGAATGCCTTGAACTCTTTGAGCGACATCGTGGTGTAGTCCTTGAGCAGGGCGATGTGCTGTCTGACGCTCTTCACCCCTTTGCTCACCAGTTTGGCATCGCTGGGTGTGATGCTGCCCACCATGTGCGACATGTTGGTGTCGTAGAGCATGGTGCCGTGAACGATGCTTTTTCCCGGGATATGGTAGAACGCGTTTCCCGACACCTTTCTGCCGTCGATGAGCACGTCGTTGCGCCCTGTGGCTTTTGCTTCTATACCCATGCGGTAGAGCAGCAGCACCAGCAGGTTGATGTAGCGGTTGAAGGTAAGCGTGACATTCTCGTCTTTTGTCACATACGAGAACATCACGTTTCCCATATCGGCATATACGCACCCGCCGCCGCTCTTCCTGCGGTAGGTCTCGATATGGTGCTGTCGGCAATAGTCGATGTTTACCTCGTTCTCGATGAGTTGGTTGCGGCCGAAGATGACCGTTGGGTTTACCTGCCACATGAAGAAGCCATCGTCTACGTCCATTTCCCTCGCCACATATTCCTCCATGGCGAGATAAAAGGACAAACGATGTTGTTGTTCCTCGGGTAGTGTGATGTATGTCATAGTAGTCCGCAGGTCTCGGTCATGGCCTCATGGGCCCGACAGGTCGGAGTTGTTTGCAAATATACTAATAATTTATGGATTCGGCACCTTTTTTCCAGTGAAAAATGAAGTGTTGTAGAAGAAAAAAAACGGACGGTTTCGAATCGTATCGAAACCGTCCGTTTTGGTGTTATTCTTTAAGTAGGAAGGCCTTGAAATCGTCAAACCGTCGACTCAGGGCGATACTGCATTTTTCTCCTTTCATGAATTCAGCCAACCGTTGTGGGATGTGGATGTCGGTGCCGAGGATATCGTCGACCTTCTCCTTGAATTTGGCAGGGTGTGCTGTTTCGCAGAACACGCCCGTCTCGCCCTCTTTCAACTGCTCGCGCAGTGCGCGGTATCCGCATGCACCATGTGGGTCGAGCACGTATCCTGTGTTGCTGTAGCAATCGCGCATGGTCTGTCGGATGTCGTCGTCGGAATAGGTGGCGCCGCTGACATAGGCAGTGATGGCATCGTGGCTGCCTCCGTAGAGGTCGTAGACTCTGGCGAAGTTGCTTGGGTCGCCTACATCCATGGCATTGGCTAGAGTCTGTTTGGTAGGCTGTGGTGTGTAAACCCCTGTCTGGAGATATTGGTAGAAGATGTCGTTGGCGTTGTTGGCTGCGATGAAGCGGCTGATGGGCAGTCCCATGACATGTCCGAAGAGTCCAGCGGTGATGTTGCCGAAGTTGCCGCTTGGCACGCACATCACCATATTTTCGGCCTTTCCGAGTGCCTTCATCCGTGCATAGGCATTGAAGTAGTAGAATGCCTGTGGGAGGAAGCGTGCCACATTGATGGAGTTGGCACTGGTGAGTCTCATGTGCGCATTGAGGTCAGGGTCGAGGAAGGCTTGCTTTACCAGCGCCTGGCAGTCGTCGAACACCCCGTCGACCTCGATGGCGGTGATGTTTTGGCCGAGAGTGGTGAACTGGCTTTCCTGTATCCTGCTCACCTTGCCCTTGGGATAGAGCACATAGACATGTATGCCCTCCACGCCGAGGAATCCGTTGGCCACAGCCGAACCCGTGTCGCCGCTGGTGGCTACGAGCACGTTGACGCGCTCCTGTCCTTCCTGTCGGATGAAGTATTGCAGTAGTCGTGCCATGAAACGGGCTCCCACGTCCTTGAACGCCAGGGTGGGGCCGTGGAAGAGTTCGAGGGCATAGATGTTGTCATCTACCTTTACCACGGGACAGTCAAAGGCGAGTGTGTCGCAGACGATACGGCACAGGTCGTCGGCTGGTATGTCCTCACCGAAGAAGGCATCAGCCACGGTGCATGCGATGTCTTGGAACGACAGGTTGTCGATGTTGTCGAAGAAGGACGATGGCAGGGGTTTGATGCGCTCGGGCATGTAAAGTCCGCGGTCACTGGCGAGGCCTTTCACCACGGCTTCGTGGAGCGTGGCCATCGGTGCTTTTTTGTTGGTGCTGTAATATCTCATTTGGTAGTGTTTTTTCCCGTTTTCATTTTTCATTCATAAATGTCTGCATGAATTCCTCAAGGCGGAGCATGCCATAGTGCCCGCTCACGGCACTTTGTTCGTCGTAGCGTGTCACGCTGTCGGGCTGTATGCCGCGGTGCCAGATGAGGAACGGCACAGGCTCGTTGATGTGTGTGCGTATCTCCACGGGAGTGGGGTGGTCGGGGAGAACGGCGATGCACACCGGCTCGTCCCAGTCTTTCACCGCATTGTAGATAGGTTCCACGATGCGGTGGTCGAGGTATTCGATGGTGCGGACTTTCAGGTCGAGGTTGCCGTCATGTCCTGCCTCGTCGCTCGCCTCAACATGGAGGAACACGAAGTCCTCATTGCGCAGCGCCTCGATGGCTGCTGCCGCCTTCCCTTCGTAGTTGGTGTCGGCGAGTCCGGTAGCCCCCTCCACCTCAATGATATGCAGTCCGGCATAGTGTCCGATGCCCTTGATGAGGTCGACGGCAGAGATGACACTGCCGCTCTTCACCTGTGGGTACATCTCGGCGATTGTACGCATCGACGGGCGATACCCTGGGCTCCAAGGCCAGATTGAGTTGGCCTCGTCGTGGCCTGCGGCACGCCGTGCCAGGTTGAAGGGGTGGTTGGCGAGCAGTTGTTGCGAGTCGATGATGAGCCGGTTGATGAGGTCTGCCGTCTCGCTGGCTGTCATCCTCCCCTCCTCGGGAATGTCGGCATACCCCTCTTCCGGCTTGACGAGCAGAGGCTGCCAGGGTTGGTCGGGATGGTCGTGAGGAGGTGAGCAGGTGATGTGCTTGTTGCCGCCTCTGATGACGAGCAGGTGTCGGTATTGTATTCCGGCGATGAATTTCACGCGGTCGTTGCCTAGATGCTGGTCAAGAAAGTCCACCAGTTCACGGGCGTCGTCGGTAGAAAGATGTCCGCCATGGTGGTTCTTGATGCATCCGTTGGCCAGGCAGATGATGTTGCAACGTATGGCCATGTCGTCGGGGCGCATCTCATAGCCGATGGACGCCGCTTCGAGCGGTCCGCGCCCCTCATACACCTTGTTCAGGTCGTAGCCCATGATGGCAGTGTTGGCCACCTCGCTTCCAGGAGGGAAGCCTTCCGGTACGGTGACAAGGCGCCCGTTGCGACCCTCCCGTGCCAGCAGGTCCATGTATGGTGTGTCGGCGTATTGCAGTGGAGTTTTCCCGCCAAGACGCTCGATGCAGTGGTCGGCCATGCCGTCGCCGAGGATGATGATATGCTTCATGACGAGGAAATTAAATGTTGGCGATACTCATGATGTTGGCAAACACGCCTGCTGCGGTGACACTGGCTCCTGCCCCATAACCTTGAATGAGCATGGGGAACTCGCGGTAGCGCTCTGTGGTGAGCATCACGATGTTGTTGCTCCCTTGGAGGTTGTAGAACGGATGTCCCTGTGGCACCTCCTGAAGGGCCACGCTGGTCTTGCCATGGTCCATAGTGGCGACGAAGCGCCATCGTTTGCCGTCTGCCTCGAGTTTTTTGCGTCGCTCCTCAAACGAGTCGTCGAGTTGTGGAATGCGTTTCCAGAACTCGTCGATAGAGCCTTCGAAATATTCATCGGGCACGAAGA
>JAEEPZ010000181.1 GCA_016285055.1 Prevotella sp. | reverse complement strand
GACAAGACCGCCATGTGGCAGCCCAACACCCCGCTAAGCAAATACCGTGACCTGTTGCCTGACAGATGGGCAACAATGTAAACAATCGTCATTGATTTTGCAAGGCGTAACATCAGAGACGCTTACGGTGAATCCCCCCCAGCCCCCCCTTTTCAAGGGGGGGAATAAGTTACTTCTGCGGCGGCTGTGTGACGGCTGCGCATTGAGCTACGCGGTGGGCAAGGCGCAACAAAGTCCCGAAGGGACGACGGATTACAGGCAGGGGCATCGCCCCTGTATAATGGCACCCCTACCACACAATAGTCCCGAAGGGACGGCAGACCCAGCGCATCGGTTCCGTCGCCCCTTCAGGGCTTATTGTGGTGTCAACCATTAGCAGGGGCGTTGCCCCTGCCTGTATTCCGTCGTCCCTTCGGGACTATTTGCTGCCTCACGGAGTCCTTGCAACGGGCAAGGCGATAGCTATTGTACCAAATTGTTTTTATTTGTTTTTCCTGTTTTTATTTGTTTTTTCTAAGTCCGCTTCGCGGAACAAACTGACCTAAATAGCGACGCAACTATGTCACTCCATCCGCAACAGCACGAAAAAAATCCGCCGAGACATCCCCAAGATGCCTTTTCTAATGCTTCGTCTGCTTGCTTCCGTTTGTCGACACGACGCGCCGCAGCTTCACCTTGCGTGTGTGAGCCATGTAGAGCGCTGGGCGCTCGTCGGCGTGGATGGTCTCCAAGCTGATGTTGCTCAGCTTGATATGCTCTGCATGACTGATGGAAAAGCCCCACGCCGGTTGCAGACCGTGTGCCGACGGCTCAGGATAGCCCCCGGTGCCCTCACCACGGTTGATGACGGCCTGACCGTTGCGTCCGCCAAAGAAGAAGGGGTTGCTGCCACGCTGCTGGGCCACATCGTCGAGCGTCAGTCCGCCACGGAACCTGACGCTCATGTCGCTGATGCTGACACGCCTGACGGGATGTCCAGCAGTGCCCGCTATGAGACAGGCATAACGGCTGTCGGCATCGTCGACGGTGATGCGGCGGATGCTGATGTCGCTCACCGACGAAGGAGGCGTGCCTGCGGGAGCCCTCATGCGGTCGCCCAGACGGATGTAGAGGGGCGAGGTGCAAATGTCGGTCATGGTGATGTCGCTCACTTTGACGTGCTCCATCGGTGCCCCGTCTACCGTCTCAAGGGCCAGCCCACGGCAATGGGTGAAGGTGCAGCGGCGTATAGTGATATGGCGGAAGCCGCCGTTGCTCTCGGTGCCCAGCTTGATGCGCCCCGTGGGGCCGTCGCCGTCGGGAGCCTTCTCGGTGTGCGTGGTGCGGGTGCCGTCGAGCAGTGAGCCGACGTCGTAGCCGCTCACGTGGCAGTCCTCTATCAGCACGTGGCTGGTGGGCTTCATCCGGCCCAAGGCGTAGGAGCACTTCAGCACGATGGCATCGTCGTTGACCGTGTTCACCCGGCAGTTGCGTATGGTCACCCGTTCACAGCAGTCGATGTCGAAGCCGTCGCGGTTGGTGTCGGCCGTCACACCGTCTATCAGCAGGTCGTCGACGCCCGTCAGCAGCAGGGCAAAGTGTCCGCAGCTGAGAAAGCTCACGTCCCTGATGGTCACATGCCGGCAGTCGCGCAATGCTAAGGCCTTGTTGGCAGTGGTCTGTCCGGTGCTGCTCTTTCGCGCCCCGCCCCTGGTCAGCACGTCGGTGCCGTCGATGAGTCCCCCGCCTTCTATGGTGACGCCCTGCAGATGCTCGCCCCAGAGCAGGGAGTTGTGCCAGTGGCTGTGGCCGAAGTCCTGATAGCGTGAGTCGTTGGGCTCCGCCTCGTCATAGCCTTCGCTGTCGGTGGGAGCGGCGGCCCGGAGCACGGCACCGCTCTCGATGCGCAGCGTGACGTGGCTCTTCAGGTGCACGCTGTAGCAGAGGAACGTGCCGCCTTGCACCACCACCACCGAGCCGTCGCCATCCTGTGCAGCACGCTCAATGGCAGCGTTGATGGCCGGCGAGTCGAGGTGGATGCCGTCGCCCACCGCGCCGAAGTCGCGCACATCGTAGACGGCCGCCCTGACCATGCAGCAGCCAACCAAAAGGAATAATGTGAAGAGCCGCCTCATTCTCTCAATTTCTCAATTTCTCATTCTCTCAAAATCTTATCTTTCCGTCGTAGTTGAAGATGGGCTGGTTGGTAGGCACCTCCTCGTCGTAGAACTGCACGGCTGAGTCGTTGAGCTTGGGATGCTGCCGGCGCAGCAGACTGATGATCTCAGCACCAGCCCACAGCACGGGGCCATAGCCGTGGGCCGCCATCACATGGACGGGACGGTAGGCATAGAAGGCGGCATCGAAACCCATGCCCGTGCCCACGCAGACGTTCTCCACCTGTCCCTGAGCATTGACGCTCGATGCCACGGCGTGCCATGCCAGCAAGGCCACGGGACCGAAGGCTTTGGCGCTGACCCACCCACGGTTGACGGCATGTGCCAGACAGTAGGCATAGATGGCTGTGGCCGATGTCTCCAGATAGGTGTCGCTGCGGTCGAGCAGCTGGTGCCAGAAGCCGTCGTGATGCTGCAGTGCTGCCAGGCCCTCGGCGTGCTGGCGCAGCAGCGTGAGTATGGACTGCCGCTGCGGATGGCTCTCGGGCAGCACGTCGAGCACCTCGCAAAGGGTGAGGATGGCCCAGCCGTTGGCGCGGCCCCAGTGGAACGCGGGATGTGGCTCCATGTCTTCCACCCAGCCGTGGCGGAACAGCTTCTTTTCGCCCACCCACATGCGGCTGGCAAACTGCGTGACCTGGCGCGCTGCCTCGTCGTAGTAGCGCTGCTCGCCCGTCAGACGGCCCATGTAGGCCACGGCGGGGATGCCCATGAACATGTCGTCGAGCCACAGCGTGTTCTTCTGCGGACGCAGGCGGGCGAAGGTGCCGTCGCTCAGCCGGTACTCCTTGGTCAGGATGTAGTTGACGTAGTTGTCGATGAGCGGGCGCAGCGAAGGCTCTCTTCCTTTGTCCTTCAGCACCGACTTGATCATCGAGCAGCACACCGCGCCGGCATCGTCGAGTGCATGAGGGTCGACGACGCGGCGCACGTTGCCGTCAAAGCGCTTGCCCTGCTGGTGCAGCTTCTGGAAATAGGGGAAGATGTCGGCCAGCAGGCGGTGGCGCTTCGTCACGTAGTCGAGGTAGGCCTTGTCGCCCGTGGCTTCATAGGCAGCCAGCACGCCCGAATAGGTGACGCCCCACTCGTAGCTGGTCAGTCGGAAGCCGCCCTGCTTCAGCTGGGTGTTCGCGTCGATGTCGGTCAGCCGCGTCACCTCCTGGCCCGTCCGTTTGTCCACCAGCACGGCGGGCGTCTCGCTGTCGATGTAGCGCAGCACGCGGTCCATCACCTGCTTCACCTCCGCTTCCTTGGGTATGCCGTAGCCCACGCGGTAGGCCGGCTTCATCAGGTGCAGCGGCGTGTTGTTGTCATTCACTTGTGCGATGGCACAGAGGGGCAATAGTGCGAAAAAGCAGAAGTGTAGTGTCAGTATTCTTCTCATCATCCTTTAAATATGTTGTATTATTCAAGTTTCACATTTAAAGGAGTTAAAGGAGTTAAAGGAGTTAAAGGAGTTAAAGACAAATGACTCTCCATGAAAAGCCTTTGTCTCTGGGTTGAAATCCATAGCAAAGCTATTGTCTTTAACTCCTTTAACTCCCTTAACTCCTTTAACTCCCCCAAAAACCATAGAAAAGCTATTGTCTTTAACTCCTTTAACTCCCCAAAAAACCATAGCAAAACTATTGTCTTTAACTCCTTTAACTCCCTTAACTCCTTTAACTCCAAAACTTGCGAAAGTCGAATTGCTTTATAAAAGAATAGTATTGTTATTTCCTATACCTCTCTATGAGGTGCTGTGGCAGTCGGACGATGCAGATGTTCATCGAGCGGCCGTCCTCGCTGAGCATGGCCGACTGTATCTCTATCTCGGTGCCGTCGGGCTTGAACGTTGGGTGCACGTGGTCGCGGGCCGTAGTCTTGTGGCCGGCCGTCAGCAGGATGCGCTCGCCGGTGTGACGGTCGATGAGCCACAGCTCGCGGGCAAAGTCATCGCCAGCCACCCAGTGGCCGTCCTGCGAGCCGGCTACATGCCAGAAGTTGTCGCCAGGCACCTGGCCTTCAAGCGTCAGCTCGCGCGTCCGCATGTTCACCACGGCAATGCCCGTGGCATACTCCTTCGTGCCAGAAGGGCCCCAGTCGTCAGACGTGGCAAAGCTCTCCAGTCCCTCAATGGCCTTCTGCTCGCCCTTGTTGATAGGCCGGTGGCCAATGATGGCGATGACCAGCTCGTCGGCGCTGATGACCGCCTCGTGCGTCACCCAGTCATGCTCCGTCTCGCGGTAGATGGGGCGCAGGCCGGTGCCGTCGGCGTTGCACATCCACGTGCGCTGTGGCGCCTTGCCGCCCGTCTCCCAACAGAAGATGACCTCGCCGGGATGCCAAGGGTTGCCCTGTATGTGGCCCACCTTGAAGTGGACGGACACCACGGGCTCGCTCTTGCCTGTCTTCAAGTCCATCTTGCCAATGCCGCCAGGCCCTGCACCCATGTGGCGCGGGCCGAAGTTGGGGGCTATCTGCTCGGCGATGGGATATTTGCGCGCATACTCCTTGTCCAGCCGGAAATAGACCATCTCCTCGCCGCCGTCGAGCGCCATGTCGCCCTCGCTGCACATCTCGGCAGGAATGGTGCCGCAGATGCGCTCATAGTTCTTCTTGGGCTTCAGCCGTCCCGACTCAGAGTCGGCAAACAGCTTCTGAAGGTCTATCTCTACCACCTCCATGCCGGTGCGGTGCCCTTCCTTGTCCTTCACGGCGCGCATGATGTAAAGGTTCATCGACTTGCGGGCCACGCACAGCATACCCGTGTAGCCGCCTTCGGTCACCTGCACCATGTCGCCCGTCTCTTCGTTCACGGCCATCGCCTCGCCCGGTACACGGTTGCTGCGGAAGATGACCCATCGGCCGTCGCTGGTCCACTGATTGTGTGTCTGATAGATTTTCGAGTCGCCGGTGCCGCTCTTGCTGGTGAGGAACACCAGCTCCACGCCCGTCTTGGGGTCGTTGATGACTTTACGTTCAGAGGGAAAGCGGCGCCCCATCTGGGCCCACAAAGGCAAGGAGCAGAGCATTGCCAAGAAAATAGTAGTTAGTCTGTTCATAGTTTCAAAAAGTTTGCCACAAAGTTACACATTATTTCTATATAGGCAAGCAGTCATCCCATTTTTTTACGCCATCGACTGAATAATGTATGTTTTTTGGCAGATAACTGGACTTCCTCCCGCGTGCTGTACGGATGAAGTAAGGCCATCCGTCTTCGCAGCTTTCACGCAAACGCGCGATGTCGTAGTTGACTGAAAGACCATTAACATTGTTTCAGCGTTGGAGTGGCTGATATTTTATTTCTTTTATTGTTTCCTGTGCTTATTCAGATATTATTCTTAATAAATAAGGCAATGATATAGCAGTTGACCCTTTGCAGAAAGGATTTATGCGCAGCCATCCCCTCCCTTCAAGGGGAGGGGCAGGGGTGGGGTCTGTAATGTCAGTAGTGTTCTTTGCTGCCACTCCTTC
>JAEEPZ010000180.1 GCA_016285055.1 Prevotella sp. | reverse complement strand
AAACACTTCCCGGAGGTCTTCTATGCTGAACTCTTCTGGCAGTTCCTCGAGCAACCTTTGCAGGGCATTGCTTTTTGCTATTCTGCTGGCAGCAATGTCTTGCTTTCGTTGGATGGCATCGTTTGCCTTGCTGCTTTCGTTGATGGCATCGCCAAACATGATATACTGGTTGAGGAATATTTCATTGGCAAACCAGCGAGCCATCTCCCTGCCTTGATTTGTTTCCCTGTTCTTCTCCAGAGCATAGCAGACTTGTGCTGCTCGGAAGAGTATGACTGCTGAACGGCGTCGCAGCAAGTCGATGGCATCGTCCCTGTGGTCTTCATCAGGCCCGCTGGCTTCCCATTCCTGTATCTTCTCCTCGTTGAAGTCGTAGGCATCTTTCTTTGCTTTTGGAAGGGCAAAGGAGATGATGTTCTCGGGCGATGGCAAGGTGGTGGTGGAGCCTTGCTCATAGAGGGCTTGCACGATTCGGGCAGCCTTTTTGTCGTCGATGGTGTCGATGTCCTTGCGCACTTCCACATTCTTGCCAAGGTCGCGAGCCATTTCCGTGAAGAAGAAGCGTGTCATCAGGCCGTTTTCCACATTGTTGAAGTAGTTGCGGATGCTGACATAAGTGCCTGCAAACAGGAGATTGACATAGATCTGGACTGAGCCCGAGTAAATCATATAGTCCTGCCCCCAGTTTGCTCCGTCGAAGGCTTTGCGGTAGATGTCGCTCTTGTCTGCCCATGCTCCGTTCTTGTTGGCTCGGGCACTCTCGTCAATCTCCTCTGTGATGACACAGAGGGGCTGTCCGAGGCTGGACTGTGCTCTTTCCATGAGGAAGCCGTTGCTGCTGGTGGCATTGAGCACACGGATGCAGGGCTCGGGCTTGTCGGGCAACTGCTTTGCCCCCCTCTTCTTGTCGCTCTCCTTCTTGTAGGCCTGCAGGGCAGCCCTGCCTTTTTCATCGTCGGCGAGGATGGGCTGCAAGAGCCATTCCTGCAGGTCAGAGAGGAAGCCCTTGCCGCAGCCTGCATGACCGCAAATCACTACCATGAAGACAGGCCTGTGCTTGCGTCCGTCGAGGTATTTGCATTCAAAGCGGCCAAGCAGGGTGCCAAGCAGGGGAAGGGAAGCCACGAGTGCGCTTCTGCCATTGCGACCATAGCGCTTGTAGATGTAGTTGAAGAGCCAGGGCATCTGCTTGGGCAGAGGATTGAGGCGTTCAAGGTATTCCTGCCTCTTGGCAGTGGTGGAGAGGTCGGGCTTCGTGATGGATTTCAGCACCAAGTTGAGGTCATAGGGAATGTCTTGCGACCTTGTGGAGGCGATGGCACTTTGAACGGTGCCCCTTATCTCTTCAGCCGACAACCCCCACGATGGCAGGATGGCATGCAGGTGCAGAGGATTGAAGTCGCAGATGTAGCGCAGTTGGCGAGCCAGTTTGTAGAGAGTGGTGTTTCTTGCACCTTCCGGAACAATGCCATCCGCATAGCCAAAACGCGAGAGCAAGGCATTGATGATGACGGAGTAGGGGATGCCGTTGTAGGAGTCGGAGAAGGCAGAGCCAGCCCCCTCCCCGCTCCCCCTTTGGGGGAGGGCTTGGACGGGCATCGGTGCCTTCTGATGATAGTCTCGTTTGATTTTTATCTTTTTCATCGGTTTTAAGTTTTTGATGGTCAGGTATTATTCTCCCCCTTTTGGGGGGAGTTAGAGGGAGGCCTCATCTTGAAATAAAGTTTTATAGTCCAAATATACCCAGTCTTCTCTGGGAGTGACAAAGAAGATTCTTGAAGCGTCGTAGCAGACTGTGTCGTAACTTGTGCCGAGCAGCCTTGCCAGCCTCTCTTGGTCTTCTGCAATCGAGTTGCAGTAAGGCTGGGCGAGAGCCACCACATGAACGCCAGTCCCGCTTGGACTGATGTGGATGGCCACGATGTCGAGTTCTCCACCCAATTCGCCCGGGGTGCTTGTCTCTGCTTCCGCCATTGCCTTCCAGCGCAGAGCCCTTTCCATCGCTTCTGCCTCTGCCCACTTATAGGCAGCCTCCACACCATCTGTCTGGAGCAACTGCTTGAAGCGGTCTTCGTGGTGGATATCCACATCGATGCAGAAGAACCCTGTGCTTTGGGCATTGGCAGCAACACGAAGTTGACCGCCGAACTTGCTTTGCCAGGCAATGCCTGGGAGTTGCTGCTTGTAGATTTCTGCATCGGCTTTGTGTTCGCGCACCTTCTCGACAGTCATCTTCACATCCATGCCATTTAGCAGGGAGTCGAAAATCTCTCTTGTCATCGGCTTGGGGTGATTGTCCTTGACTCGGTTGACGTAGTCGCAAGGACTGAAAGTATTTTTCATTTTCATGCAGACCCTCTCCCTAACCCTCCCCCTTTAAGGGGAGGGAACTGCTTCGCAGGGTCTTGGGCAGTTTATATTATTGTGTTATTTTGAATCTTATTATTTTGAGTTTTGAATTTCCTCCTCCTCGGGGGAGGTGGGTAGGGGGCTGTCGTAGTGCTGGAAAAGAAAATCGTTGTACGGGTATTTCTGCACATGCAGTTCCCTAACCTTATTATATAATACCTGCTTCATGGTGTCCAGGTTGGTTTTCTCCTGGGCAGAGATGAAAAGGCAGTCACCATTCAAGCGCGACATCCAGGTATGTGTCAGTTCATCTAACGAGACGTTCTTGGCGGTAGCTGGAGTCAAATCGTCGGCATCCTTCTCCTCCCATGTATAGGCATCTATCTTGTTGAAGATAACCATCGAGGGCTTGTCGGCACAACCCAGATCCGAGAGTGTCTTTTCTACTACTTTTATCTGGTCTTCGAAGTCGGGATGACTGATGTCCACCACATGCAGTAGGAAGTCCGCCTCGCGTACCTCGTCCAGTGTGCTCTTGAAGGAATCAACCAGGTCGGTAGGCAGTTTGCGAATAAAACCGACGGTATCAGATAGCAGGAAAGGCAGGTTATCGACAATCACCTTGCGTACCGTAGTATCAAGGGTGGCAAAAAGCTTGTTCTCGGCAAACACCTCGCTCTTGGAGAGCAGGTTCATCAAGGTACTCTTTCCCACGTTGGTATAACCCACTAAAGCCACGCGTATCATACGTCCTCTGTTACCACGCTGGGTAGTCTTTTGACGGTCGATGTCGGCCAAACGCTGCTTGAGCAGGCTCATGCGGTTCAGGATGATACGGCGGTCCATCTCCAACTGCGTTTCACCCGGTCCGCGCAGACCTACCGAACCTTTTCCGCCTCCGCTTCCTGAACCACCGCCCTGACGTTCAAGGTGCGTCCACAAGCGTTGCAGACGGGGCAGCATATAACGGTACTGTGCCAATTCCACCTGCGTCTTGGCATTGGCGGTTTGGGCACGCATGGCAAAGATGTCCAGAATCAGACTCGTACGGTCCAGCACCTTTACTTTCAGTTCATTTTCGATGTTGCGCAACTGCTTAGCAGAGAGTTCATCATCAAAGATGACCAGATCCACCTCACGCTCCGCTTCTTCCTCTGCTTCTATGTAGGCCCTTATCTCCTGCAGTTTTCCTATACCTAAGTAGGTCACGCTACTTGGGCCGTTCATGCGTTGGGTAAACCGCTTTACGGTTTCGGCTCCAGCCGTTTCTGCCAGAAACTCCAGTTCGTCCAGGTACTCCTTTGTCTTCCGCTCGTTCTGGTCGGGCGTAATCAGACCCACCAGAATGGCTTTCTCGGGGCGTGTTTCCACCACATTGTGAAACTTCACGTCTGACATACCGTCTTCAAAGGGCAAAGACGACCTGCTGGAATTATAATGTTTACTTCTACTTGTCTTCAATATTAAGCCTGTTTACTGTTTACCGTTTACGGTTTACTGTTTTGGTCGTTCCGCTAACCGCTAACCGCTCCACGCTAACCATTCTTTACTTCACCTGCACCACCAGATACTTTCCTGTGCTCCAGAACTTAACAGGGTCGGAGATATGCAACTCATACAGTCCCTTGCTATCCTTTACCATCTGGTAACTGCCAGAGGGATGATTGGTAAGCATGGTGGCACTCTTACTGTAGAACTTAATAACCTTATCGTAACGGATATCAATTTGGGTAAAGTAATCCTTGTTGAAGTTCCCGTCACGCAGCACATCGCCATTCTGCAGTATCTTCTCCTCCTTCAGCTCTGCTTTGGTACCGAAGACAAACCATGCAGCATTCAGTTGCTTCTCCTGTGTGGCAACAGTAGCAGCCTTCTGCTTGTTTTCCTCAGTCAGCGTGTTCACACTCTCGTTCAGGGTGTTAATCTGTTCACCCTGCTCAGCCAGCTGAACATCCTTCTCGGCAAGTTTTGCCTCCAGCTCCTGAATACGGGCTGTTTGTGTATCTATCTGAGCCTGCAGGTTCTCAACTGTCTTCTTCAGCTTTTCTGCATTGAAGGAACTTTTGCGCAGTTTTTCTTTCAGTTGGGCAATCATATCGCGGTTCTGCTGCATAGCATCACGAATAAACTGCATATTCTCCCGGATTACCTCCTTGTTGCTGGCACTTTCGGGATTGCCGTCGGCAACGGTTACCCGTCCCTCGGCTTCATTTATACGTCTGATTCCTTCCTGTACTTCATCGAAAGTACTCATGATATCATTCAACTCTATATCCTTTTCGTTAATAATCCGCTGTAGCGAATCACGTTCCTGCTCAATGGCAGCCTCACTAATTTGCTGACTCTGGCCACAAGAAGCCAACAGCAAAGTTACTACTGAAATAAATCCGAACTTTTTCATATCAATATTATTTTGAATTCTCAATATCCTCTCTAAACTCTCAACTCTAAACTCTAAACTCTCTTATAAGGCTCCGCCCAAAACGATTACGAATTCACCTCTGGGTTCATTCTTTTTAAAGTGTTCCAAGACCTCTTCCACGGTGCCGCGAACGCTCTCCTCATGGATTTTACTAATCTCACGGCATACGCTAACGGGTCTGTCGAATCCGAAGACTTCCTTGAACTGCTCCAAAGTCTTTACAATGCGATGAGGAGATTCATAGAAAATCATCGTTCGGGATTCCTCAGCAAGCGCGTTGAGTCGGGTCTGGCGTCCCTTCTTTTGGGGCAGAAAACCCTCGAAGCAGAACTTGTCGCAAGGCAGTCCGCTGCTTACCAAGGCAGGCACAAAAGCTGTTGCGCCTGGCAGAGTAATTACCTCTACGCCTGCTTTTATGGCTTCGCGGGCCACCAGAAAGCCAGGATCGCTGATACCTGGTGTACCGGCATCACTTACCACAGCCACCGTCTCGCCGCCCTTCAGTCGTTCCACCACACGGTCAACGGTCTGGTGCTCATTGAACTTATGGTACGAAAGCATAGCATTCTTAATCTCGAAGTGCTTCAGCAGTATGCCGCTGGTCCGAGTGTCCTCGGCCAGAATCAGGTCAGCCTCCTTCAGCACCTTCAAGGCTCTGAATGTGATATCTTCCAAATTTCCTACCGGTGTAGGTACCAAGTACAATGTCCCCATTTCCGAAATGCCAATTTGGGGGCAAAAATAAACATAAAAAACGATTTTGCGGATAAACAAGTCAAAATATTTAGATTATTTCATTTTTTTTAAACCCCCCATGGGGCTAATTCAAATAGAATATATATTTTTGCGTCCATGAAATCGATTAGCGATTAAAGAGCCTAACTCTACACGTCAACTTGTCAACTCAAAAATATGTTTGAACA
>JAEEPZ010000054.1 GCA_016285055.1 Prevotella sp. | reverse complement strand
CCCCACCCCTGCCCCTCCCCTTGAAGGGAGGGGATGGCTGCGCATAAATCCTTTCTGCAAAGGGTCAACTGCTATATCATTGCCTTTTTCTTTAACTCCAAAACTTGCGAAAGTTGAATCTGTAAAGAAACCGCCCCCTACCCCCTGCTGTCTGAGGGGTAGGGGGCGGAGGCAGGCGGGATAATCATCGTTCAATAACCATGATGAATGACCCGCTACCGCAGAATATGGCTTACAGCGTCTGCTTCACCTCTATCTCCTGGAAGGTCTCGATGATGTCGCCCTGCTGTATGTCGTTGAAGTTGACGAGCGAGATGCCGCACTCGAAGTTGGTGGCCACCTCCTTGACGTCGTCCTTATAGCGCTTGAGTGCGTTGATGGCACCGGTGAAGATGACAATGCCGTCGCGTATGAGGCGTGCCTTGTCGGTGCGGTGCACCTTGCCCTCGGTGACCATTGCTCCGGCCACGGTGCCAATCTTCGAGATCTTGAATACCTCGCGCACCTCGACCTGTGCAGTGACCTCCTCCTTGATGACCTTGTCGAGCATACCCTCCATGGTGGAGCGCACGTCCTCGATGGCATCGTAGATGATGCTGTAGGTGTTGATTTCCACTCCCTCGCTGTCTGCGAGCTTGCGTGCTGCCGACGAGGGACGCACCTGGAAGCCGATGATGACGGCCTTGGATGCTGAGGCCAGCATGACGTCGTTCTCCGAGATTTGTCCCACGGCCTTGGCGATGACGTTGACCTGCACTTTCTCGGTAGAGAGCTTGATGAACGAGTCGCTGAGTGCCTCGATGGAGCCGTCGGTGTCGCCCTTGACGACGATGTTGAGCTCGTGGAACTCGCCGAGTGCGATGCGGTGGCTGATGTCGTCGAGACCGATGGTGCGCTGTGTGCGCAGTCCCTGCTCGCGCTGCAGCTGCTCGCGCTTGTTGGCTATCTCGCGTGCCTCCTGCTCGGTGTCCATGACGTTGAAGGCATCGCCTGCTGTCGGGGCGCCGTTAAGACCTAGGATGATGGCTGGCTGTGCTGGCTTTGCCTCCTGTATGCGCTCGTTGCGCTCGTTGAACATGGCCTTGATTTTTCCGTGGCTGGAGCCTGCGATGACGACGTCGCCCACCTTCAGCGTTCCGTTGCTGACGAGGACGGTGCTGACGTAGCCGCGGCCCTTGTCGAGCGACGACTCGATGATGCTGCCCGTGGCCTTGCGGTTGGGATTGGCCTTGAGGTCGAGCATTTCAGCCTCGAGGAGCACCTTCTCTAAAAGGTCTTCCACGCCGATGCCTTTCTTGGCACTGATTTCCTGACACTGATACTTGCCGCCCCAGTCCTCGACGAGGAGGTTCATGTTGGCCAGGTCTTCGCGTATCTTCTCCGGATTGGCTCCGGGCTTGTCTATCTTGTTGATGGCAAACACCATAGGCACGTTGGCGGCCTGTGCGTGTGCGATGGCCTCCTTGGTGGTGGGCATGACGGAGTCGTCGGCCGCTATGATGATGATGGCGATGTCGGTGACCTGTGCACCACGGGCACGCATGGCGGTGAACGCCTCGTGTCCAGGGGTGTCGAGGAAGGTGATCTGTCGTCCGTCGGGCAGGGTGACGTTGTAGGCTCCGATGTGCTGGGTGATGCCGCCCGCCTCGCCTGCTATGACGTTGGTCTTGCGGATATAGTCCAAGAGCGAGGTCTTACCGTGGTCTACATGTCCCATGACGGTGACTATCGGTGCGCGCGGCAGCAGGTCGTTCTCGTCGTCGGCCTCCTCATGTATGGCGTTCTGCACCTCTGCGCTGACATATTCGGTCTTGAATCCGAACTCGTCGGCCACGATGTTGATGGTCTCTGCGTCGAGTCGCTGGTTGATGCTCACCATGATGCCGATGCTCATGCAGGTGCCTATGACCTTGACCACGGGCACGTTCATCATCGTTGCCAATTCGCTGACGGTGACGAACTCTGTGAGCTTCAGCGTCTTGCTCTGAGCTGCCTCTGCTGCCATCTCCTCGCTCATGCGCTCTGCCACTGCGTCGCGCTTCTCCTTGCGGTACTTGGCGCCTTTCTTGGTCATGGCGGTCTTCGACGTGAGGCGTGCCAGTGTCTCCTTGACCTGACGTGCCACATCCTCCTCGCTCACCTCCGGGGCGATGACCTTGGCGTTCTGCTGGCCTTTCTTCTTGTTTTTCTTGCCCTCCTGGTTGCGTCGCTGTGCGTTCTGGTCCTGTCCGAAGCCTTGGTTGCCATTGCCGCCGCCCTTGTTCTTCTTGGCATTGTTCTGCTGCCCGCTGGCGGCCTTGGCTGCCTCCTCTATGTCGACGCGTCCGGAGCGTATGCGCTCGCGCTTCTTCTTCTCGCCGCCTTGTCCGCCCTGTGCGGCACGCTGCTGGGTGGCTTTCTCCTCGCGCTGCTTGCGTTTCTCCTCCTTCGACTTCTTCTTCGGTCGTGTGCTCTGGTTGATGGCCGAGAGGTCAATCTTGCCCAGCACATTCACCTTGGGTGCCAGCTTCTCCTCGCTCTTCAGCGTGAAGATGGTGGGTGAGGCGGGAGCAGCGGGTGCCTCAGCCTTGGCCTCAGCGACCTCCTCCTTGGCGGCAGGAGCCTGCGCCTTGACGGCCGGTTTCTCTGTGGCTTCCTCAGCCTTGGGCGCCGGCTTTTTCTCCACCTTCGGTGCCTGGGGTTTCTCTGCAGCCTTGGCAGCCGGCGTCGTCTCAGCCTTGGGCGCTTCCACAGGCTTCGTGGCGGGTGCTTCCACAGGCTTTGAGGCCGATGTTTCCGCAGGCTTTGCAGCCGTTGTCTTCGCGGGATGTGCTGCCTTTGCCTCGGTGGCGGGCTTCTCCTCTTTCTTCGTTGCCGGTGTGACGGCCGGCTTCACCGGTGCCTGTGCCGATGTAGGCTTCTCGGGTGCGGCAGCTGCCGACCTCGGCTTGTTCAGGCTGCTGAGGTCAATCTTTCCCAGCGGCTTGAACTGCTGCCGTTGCAGCATCTCCTCCTCGGTCTTGGTCTTCACGGGGCCTGTCTCTGCCTTCTTCTCCTTCGGCTTCTTGGGGAAGAGCTTGTCGGCCTGTGTCTTCACGGCTTTGTCAGTGCTGAACGCCTCGACGAGCGCCTCATACTGCTGGTCGCTGATCTTGGTGTTCGTGGTGGCATCGTCGCGTACCTCGCCCAGGCTGGTCTTGTTCTTCAGATAGTCGATGGCCGTCTGAAGACCAATATTCAGTTCTGTTAATACTTTATTTAATCTTATTCCCATTCTTATCAATGCTTAATTCTTAATGCTTAATGCTTAATGCTTAATGATGTGATGTTTGCGTTTCTTAATGCTTAATGCTCAATATGCCTAATGCTCAGCGCTTTCATGGTGTAGCCGATTAAGCATTAAGCATTAAGCATTATTCAAACTCTGCCTTCAGTACGTTGAGCAGATGGTCGACAGTCTCTTCCTCGAGGTCGGCCTTCTCGATGAGCAGCTCGCGCGGGGCGTTGAGCACCTCCTTGGCGGTGTCGTAGCCCAGTGCCTTGATGGCGTCGATGACCCACTGGTCTACCTCGTCGCTGAACTCGTCGAGATAGATGTCTTCGTCGGTCTCGTTCTCGTTGACCACGCGGAACACGTCGATGGTGTACTCTGTGAGCATGGAGGCCAGCTTGATGTTCATGCCTCCCTTGCCTATGGCGAGGCTCACTTCGTCGGGCTGCAGATAGACCTCTGCCTTGTGGTTGTCCTGGTCGAGGGTGATGCTGGTCACCTTGGCGGGCGACAATGCACGCTGGATGAAGAGCTGCATGTTGGTGGTGTAGTTGATGACATCGATGTTCTCGTTGCCCAGCTCACGTACGATGCCGTGCACGCGGCTTCCCTTGACGCCGACGCATGCTCCCACGGGGTCGATGCGGTCGTCGAAGCTCTCCACGGCCACCTTGGCACGCTCGCCCGGCATACGTGCCACGCGGCGTATGGCGATGAGGCCGTCGGCAATCTCGGGCACCTCGGCCTCTAAGAGACGCTTCAGGAAGTCGGGGCTGGTGCGTGAGAGGATGATGCGGGGATTGTTGTTCTCGTTGGTCACTTCCTTCACCAGTGCGCGCACCGTCTCGCCCTTGCGGTAGGAGTCGTTGGGTATCTGGTCGCTCTTCATCAGGTGCAGCTCGTTGCCCTCGTCGTCCATGAGCAGGACCTCGCGCTTCCACATCTGATAGACCTCGGCGCTGATGACGGTGCCCACCTTGTCCTTGTACTTCTGATAGAGGGCGTCGTGGTCGAGCTCCAGAATCTTCGATGCGAGCGTCTGACGCAGGTTGAGGATGGCGCGGCGTCCGAACTTGGTGAAGTCCACCTCTTCGCTCACTTCCTCGCCCACCTCGTAGTCGGGCTCTATCTTCAGTGCTTCGCTCAAGGCTATCTCCTTGTTCTCGTCCTGCACCTCATTGTCGTCGACGACGATGCGGTGGCGGTGAATCTCGAAGTCACCCTTGTCGGGGTTCACAATCACATCAAAGTTCTCGTCGGAGCCAAACAGCTTGGCCAGCACGTTGCGGAAACTCTCTTCCAACACGCTGACCAGTGTGGTACGGTCGATGTTCTTTGTCTCTTTGAATTCCTGAAAGGTCTCAAACATGCTGGGGCCTTTCGCGTTTTTCTTGATTGCCATTTATTTAATACTTTTTTCTTAGTGCTTCATTCGTTATCCCAGTCTTCCGTTACTTGAAGTCGAGCAGATAGCGTGTACTCTTCACCTCGTCCATCGAGAACTGGCAGTCCACGTCCACCTTCACGGGACGCTTCTTGCCCTCGGGCACCTGTTTCTCCTGCGTGGTGACGGTAAACAGTCGTCCGTCGACCTGCTTCAGTGTTCCGCTGAGCTTCTTGCCTTCTGCGGTGACCACCTCCACCTGGTCTCCCACGTGGTTGATGTACTGCTGCTCTACCTTGAAGGGCTGGCCCAGGCCGGCCGAGCCCACCTCGAGCTCATAGTCGCCCAGCTCGTCGCCCAACTGCTCCTGCAGGAAGCGGCTCAGGGCGGCGCAGTCTTCTATCCACACGCCGTCGGCGCAGTCAATCTCGATGACGATGCGGTCGTCGCCGCCGTCCATCTGGATGTCTACCAGGAAGTAGTCGCCTTTCTTCAGCCACTCTTCCACTTGTGCTTGAATAATTTCTTTTGTAATCATCAAAATACTCTTTTATGAAAGAATGAGGAGCTCTCTCGGAGCCCCTCATTCCTCTGAACGGCTGCAAAGGTACGCTTTTTTTGCCGTTCCGCCAAATAATTTGACAATAATCTTTAAAAAAAGTTACAGTGTGTGCTCAACCTGGCCCTATGAGCCCTATGAGTCCTATGGGTCCTATGAGTCCTATAAGACCTATAAGTCCTATAAGACCCATAAGACCCATAACTCCCATTTCACCCTATGTTGACCGTCTGCGAACAATAGTCGACGGCTGCCATGCGGTGGGTGACGATGATGACGGTGCGCTGCTGGTCGCTCAGAATGTTGTGCAGCACGCGGCGCTCGGTGTCGGCATCGAGGGCGCTGGTGGCCTCGTCGAGCAGCATGATGCTGCCTGGCCGCAACAGTGCACGGGCTATCGCCAAGCGCTGAGCCTGGCCCTCGCTCAGGCCCCCACCCTGCTCGGAGAACTCAGTATCGATGCCATCGGGAAGGTCGAACACAAAGTCGGCACACGCCAAGCGAAGCACCTCCTCCATCTGTCCCTCTGTGGCCAAAGGATTGGCTAACAGGAGGTTCTGTCGCAGCGTGCCACTGAGCAGCGTATTGCCCTGAGGCACATAGACAAAGTTGCAGCGGTGGCAGGGCTTCAGTTCTTCGTTCCACGCATTACTATATATAGAGATGTGTCCCTCGGTGGGCTTCACCAAAGCCAGGAGGAGGCGTATGAGCGTGGTCTTGCCCGAGCCCGTTGGTCCCATCACGGCGGTGCAGGTGCCGGGAGCGAAGTCGAAGTCGGCATGTTGCAAGGTAGGCCGCTGGCCAGCAGCACCGTAGTTGAACGTGACATCGCTGAAACGGATGCCGCAGGGAGTGGGTGCCGGGTGCGGGTCGTCCAGCTCTTCGGCAGGCATCTCGTCCAGCTCCATGAGACGCTCGGCGGCGGTAAAGACACTGACGAAGGCGGGGGCCAGACGGGTGATGTCGCGCGCCGGACCCTGGATGCGGTAGACGAGCTGCAGGAATGCCGTCATGCCGCCAAAGCTGAGCGTGCCGGCATGGAGGCGCAGCGCTCCCCAAAGGAAGGCAATGAGATAGCCCGCCGAGAAACCAAAGTTGAGGAAGAAATTGCTGATGACGGAGAAGAGCGTGCGCTGCTTCACCCAGTTGCGCAGCGTGTGCTGTTTGTTTTCCAGCCGGTCAAGCATCTGCGGCTCGGCCTCCATCGTCTTCACCAGCATACGGTGCTGCATCGTCTCGGTCAGCAGGCTCTGAATCTGGCTGTCGGTCTGGCGCACCTCGCGCGAATAGCGGCGCATGTGAGCCACATAAAAACGGCTGACCAGGGCGAACAAAGGCAGGATGGCAATGGTGATGCAGGCCAGCCACACGTCCATGCGCAACAGATAGAAGAAGGCGCCGAAAAACATGGCCAGCGTGGAGAGCACCGACGGCAGCGTCTCGGTGAGGAATGTCACCACCTGCCTCACGTCCAGCTCCAAGCGGTTGATGATGTCGCCGGAGTGCATCGCCTCACGACCCTGCCACTGCTGGCGCAAGAGGCGGGCCACAAGCTGCTGCTGCATACGGTTCTGGGCCTTGATGCCGAGGATATTCCTGATCCAGACGCGCGAGATGCCTACGGCGAACTCCGCCAGGATGATGAGGGCCATCACACCAATGGCCCAGTAGATGGAGCCGGGGCGCACGCCGGAGGCGGTGTCGATGGCACGCTGCATGGCCCACACCGTGAGCAGCGAGAGGCCCACGCCGAAAAGACCCACGCAGGCATTGAGCGTGGCCTGAAGACGGTTGCCGCGCAAAGCCTGCCACAGCCAGCGCGCTATCTCGCGCCAGTTATACTTGCTCTCAGGCAAGTGGAACAGCATTTTAAACTTCATCATCTGCTAAAAAAGTAATCATGCCATCACTCTCGCCCGTCGGCTCCCCACATCATCTTCTGCCTCAGCGTAGCAAAATAGCTGGCTGAAGCACGCTTCACCACACGCGCCACATAGGGTGCACGGCTCAGGCGAATGGCGGTGCCTTCGGGCATCTTCTGCGAGCGGCCGTCGATGGCCACGAGGAAGGTGTGACTGCGGCTGCTGACGGTGAGTTCAACGACGGCACTGTCGGGGATGACAATGGGGCGCACGTTGAGCGAATGGGGCGCCACGGCGGTGAGCAGCAATACGCCGGTGCGGGGCACGATGATAGGGCCGCCGTTGCTGAGCGAATAGGCTGTAGAGCCTGTCGGCGTGGAGACGACGAGGCCGTCGGCCTGGTAGGTCGTCAGGTATTCGCCGTTGATGCTGGCGCGGATGCTGATCATCGAAGCGGTGTCGCGCTTGAGGATGGCTACATCGTTCAGCGCACAGGGACGGCCGTCAATAACGGCACTGCCGCGGCCATCGGTCTCCACAAGGATAAGGGCACGGTCCTCAACGCTGTAGTCGCCACGGTAGAGCGCATCGATGGTGGCTTCCACATCGCCCGTGCCGGCATCGGCGAGGAATCCCAGCCGACCCATGTTGAAGCCGAGGATGGGTGTCTGTCGCGGGCCTACAAGGCTGGCGGTCTTCAGCAGCGTGCCGTCGCCGCCCATCGACAGGGCGAAGTCGGCCTCGAAATCACCGCCGGAAAAGGTGGAAACAGAAGCCGACGGGCCGACGAGACCGAGCGAGCCGGTCAGCTCGTCGGTGGTCAGCAGCTCAGAGCAACACAGGAAATCATAATACTCCTCTTCTATCATGATGCGTGCACCGCGCTCGCGCAAGCATAGCAGCACATCGCGCACCGCAGCACTCTTCTCATGCTGGTAGACATTGCCGAAAAGGGCAAAAGTGAGGGTCTGGGATGACATATTCTGCTTTTTTCTTTTCCGTCTGAAAAACTTTGTGTATATTTGCAGCTGCAAAAATACACATTTATTTTGAAACAATGGCAAAAGTTTATGTTTTTCTTGCTGACGGCTTCGAAGATGTCGAGGCCCTCATCCCTGTCGACGTGCTCAGACGCGGCGGTCAGGAAGTGGTAACGGTGAGCGTCATGGGCGACTCACAAGTGGTGGAATCGGCTCACGGCGTGCAGATAGTGGCTGACACACTGTTCGACGACGTTGACCTCAGTGATGCCAAGCTGCTGCTCCTGCCTGGCGGAATGCCCGGCGCCAGCAACCTCTACGACCACGAGGGGCTGAAGGAGGCGCTCGTGCGTCACTGCAAGCAGGGCAAACTGACGGCAGCCATCTGCGCAGCGCCCGGCGTGGTGCTGGGACAGCTGGGGCTGCTGCGTGGAAAGCGAGCCACATGCTATCCGGGCTTTGAGCAGCTCTTGGGCGGCGAATATACGGGCGAGCTGTGCACCGTCGATGGCAACATCGTCACGGCTGAAGGTCCTGCTGCTGCCTTCCCATTTGCCTACAAGCTCTTAGAGATGCTGGCCGGCGAAAGCGTGTCGCGGCAGATTGCCACGGGCATGCGCTACGCCCACCTGATGAATTGGTAGAAAACAGAGCGAAACGATGACGCTGAAATATGACGTGGTGGTCATCGGCGGCGGTCACGCAGGCTGTGAGGCGGCCTGCGCCGCTGCCAATATGGGCGCAAAGACGCTGCTGGTGACCATGGATATGAACAAGATTGCGCAGATGTCGTGCAATCCGGCCATCGGCGGCATTGCCAAGGGGCAGATAGTGAGAGAAATCGACGCTTTGGGCGGACAGACAGGCATCGTCACGGATGCCACAAGCCTGCAGTTCCGTATGCTGAACGTAGGCAAGGGGCCGGCGGTATGGAGTCCTCGGGCGCAATGCGACCGCGGCAAGTTCATCTGGCAGTGGCGCACACAGCTCGACGCCACACCCAACCTCGACATCTGGCAGGACCAAGCCTGCGAACTACTTACTGAACCGACTCCACCTACCAAGCCAACCTCATCCCTCCCCCGCGTCACCGGCATCCGCACCATCTGGGGCGCAGAAATCCTCGCCTGTTGTGTCATCATCACGGCAGGCACCTTCCTCAACGGCCTGTTGCACATAGGAAGGAAAATGATTCCTGGCGGGCGCATTGCCGAGCCTGCCGTCGAAGGTCTGACGGAGAGCATCACTCGTCACGGCATACGCACAGCGCGAATGAAGACGGGCACGCCGGTGCGAATCGATAAGCGCAGTGTGGACTTCTCACTCCTCACCGAACAGCCCGGCGAGCAGCACCCCTACATGTTCTCCTACCTACCGTCAGGTTCCGCCTTCATCAATGAAGACTCAGCGTATGCTGCGGCACCGCCGCAGCCCTCCCGCCGTCTCCGCCAGCTGCCCTGCTGGACGGTGAACACCAACGCCGAGGTGCACGAGGTGCTGCGCAGCGGCCTCAAGGACTCACCGCTATACAACGGACAGATTCAGTCCATCGGCCCGCGCTACTGCCCGTCCATCGAGACAAAGCTGGTCACATTCCCCGACCGCGAACAGCATCCGCTCTTCCTCGAGCCAGAGGGCGAGGAAACCAACGAGATGTACCTGAATGGCTTCTCTTCTTCACTGCCCATGGAAACGCAGATAGAAGCCCTGCGACACATTCCTGCCTTCAAGCATCTGAGAGTTTACCGGCCTGGCTATGCCATAGAGTACGATTTCTTCGACCCAACGCAACTGAAACACACGTTGGAATCGAAAGTTATTGACGGTCTCTTCATGGCTGGGCAGGTCAATGGAACAACAGGCTACGAAGAGGCGGCAGGACAAGGACTGATAGCTGGTATCAACGCCGCATTGAAATGCGTTGGAACCAAAGAATTCATTCTGCATCGCGACGAGGCATACATCGGAGTGCTCATCGACGACCTGGTGACAAAGGGAGTGGACGAGCCTTACCGCATGTTTACTTCGCGTGCAGAGTTCCGCATCCTCCTTCGGCAGGATGATGCCGACCGCCGACTGACAGAGCGGACCCACCAGATTGGGCTGGCTTCACAGCAGCGATACGATTGGTGGATGCAGAAGAAAGAAGCTATCGGAGAAATCGAGCAATTCTGCTACAACTTCCCCATCAAGCCCAAATTGATCAACGACGCTTTGCAACAGCTTGGCACCACCCCGCTGGTATTTGGTACGAAGCTGGCCGACCTCATTGCCCGCCCACAGCTCAGCATCAAAAGCCTGGCTCCATTCATCCCACAGCTGCAGGAGCGCATCGACCGTTTGCCCAACAGAAAGGAAGAAATAGTGGAGGCAGCAGAAATCCGCATCAAATACAAAGGTTACATCGAGCGCGAGCGCATCGTGGCAGAGAAGATGCACAGGCTGGAGAATATCCGCATCAAAGGTCACTTCACCTACGCCGACATCCAGTCGCTGAGCACAGAGGCACGGCAGAAGCTCACAGCCATCGACCCGGAGACCTTGGCACAGGCCAGCCGCATTCCGGGCGTCAGCCCCAGCGACATCAACGTGCTCCTCGTGTTGATGGGACGATAGGTTTCACATGAAACAATCTAACAATAACCAACGAATAAATCACTCATTATGAACAACCAAGTATTATTAGACCATCTGAGGTGCATCCCGGACTTTCCGAAGAAAGGCATCAATTTCCGCGACGTGACAACCCTCTACAAGGACGCCGAATGTGTGCAGATCATGCTCGACGAATTAGAGCGCATCTACAAGGACAAAGGCATCACAAAGATTGTTGGCATCGAGAGCCGCGGCTTCGTCATGGCCTCAGCTCTGGCCGGACGCCTCGGCTGCGGCATCGTCCTGGCACGCAAGCCCGGCAAGCTGCCAGCCACCGTCATTAAGGAAAGCTTCTCGAAGGAGTATGGCGTTGACACCATTGAAATGCATTTAGACTCTATCACCGAGGACGACGTGGTGCTCATTCACGACGACCTGCTCGCCACAGGCGGAACAGCCAAGGCTGCCTACAATCTCGTGCAGCATTTCAATCCAAAGAAGACATACATCAACTTCATCATTGAAATACGTGACGAAGGCCTGCACGGACGTGACCTCTTTGACGGCATAGAACTAACGACGCTGCTGACCGTTTAGAGCAGACGTGTTTCACGTGAAACAAACAACGAATGACGAGAGAAGAAAACGATAAACGACTGGCCTACCTGAAAGGCATAGTAAGCCGGCTGCCTGAGAAACCGGGCAGCTACCAGTTCTATGACGAAGCACACATTATTATATATGTAGGCAAGGCCAAGAGCTTAAAAGCACGCGTGTCGTCCTACTTCCACACGGAGGTAGACCGATACAAAACAAAGGTGCTGGTGTCAAAGATATTCGACATCAGCTACACGGTGGTCAACACAGAAGAAGACGCACTGCTGTTGGAGAACGCACTCATCAAGAAATACAACCCACGATATAACGTATTGCTGAAGGACGGCAAGACCTATCCGTCCATATGCGTGACCAACGAATTCTTCCCTCGCATTTTCAAAACACGAACCATCAACAAGAAGTGGGGAACCTACTTTGGCCCTTACTCTCACATTGGTTCGATGAACGCCGTGCTCGCTATTATCAAAGAGCTGTACAAACCACGCACTTGCCGCTTTCCCATCACGAAGGAGGGTGTGGAAAGCGGCAAGTACAAGGTCTGCCTCGATTATCACATCAAGCGCTGTAACGGGCCGTGCATGGGAAAGCAAAGCTACGAAGCTTATCAAAAGAACATCCAACAAGCTCGGGAGATACTGAAAGGTAATACGCGTCAGATTCTGCGTGAGATGCGGGACGAGATGGAACACCTGGCAGAGGAACTGCGCTTTGAGGAGGCAGAGGAAATCAAGCAAAGATACATCGCCTTAGAGGGGTTCGTCAGCCGCAGCGAGGTGGTTAGCCATACCATCAACAACGTCGACGTGTTCAGCATCACCAGCGACGAAAAGATGGCTTACATCAACTATATGCATGTCAACAACGGCAGCATCAACCAGAGCTTTACCATAGAATACAAGAAGCGGCTCGACGAAAGCGATGAAGAGATATTGCAGTTAGGCATCGTGGAGCTGCGCGAGCGATTCAAGAGCGACGCAAAGGAAATTGTGGTGCCGCAGGAAGTGGATGTAGCATTGGAAAATGTGAAGTTTACCATACCGAAGTTAGGCGACAAGAAAACGCTGCTCGAGCTGTCGGTCATGAACGGCAAACAGTATAAAATGGACCGTTTGAAGCAGGCAGAGAAACTCAATCCAGAGCAGAAACAGGTACGACTGATGAAGGAGCTGCAAGATAAATTGCATCTCCCTACCCTACCCTATCAGATAGAATGTTTCGACAATTCCAACATCTCAGGAACGGATGCCGTGGCTGCCTGCGTCGTCTTTAAGAAGATGAAACCGTCGAAAAAAGACTACAAACACTACAACATCAAAACAGTGGTCGGACCCGACGACTATGCATCGATGAAAGAGGTGGTGCATCGTCGGTACACTCGCCTCATAGAAGAAGATCAACCCCTTCCCAACCTCATCATAGCCGACGGTGGCAAAGGCCAGATGGAAGTGATAAGAGAAGTGATACAAGACGAGCTGAACCTCGACATACCGATTGCAGGCTTGGCGAAAGACGACCGTCACCGCACTAACGAATTGCTCTACGGCTTCCCGCCAATGAAAATTGCCCTCAAAGTAGACAGCGAGCTCTTCCACGTACTGACGCAGATACAGGACGAAGTGCACCGCTTTGCCATCACTTTCCACAGAGATAAACGCTCTAAACGTGCGCTGCACAGCGAGTTAGAAGAGATAAAAGGCATTGGACCGAAAACACGTGACCTCCTGTTGGAAAAGCTGAAATCGGTGAAGAGAATCAAGGAAGCAACAGAGTCAGAGATTGCCACCATCATAGGCGCAGCAAAGGCCAAGATCATCTTAGAGCATTTCCATAGCCAAGAAACAACCGCTATCAAACATTAACACGAGCTTTTTGTCCGAAGCCTTCGGACAAGTTGTCCGAAGCCTTCGGACGACGAGTCCGAAGCCTTCGGACGGAGCGTCCGAAGCCTTCGGACGATTTTGGGGGTCTTGTGTAGCGCACTATACTAACAATATAGAAATGTGTATTACCGAGTAAATAATAAAAACCAGAAAAATATTGTCAGATTTATGTCTTTGGGTTTGGAGAATTGAAAAGGAATATGTATTTTTGCAGAAAAAAAGAAGAACATGAGAGCAGTGATACAGCGCGTGAGCCACGCCAGCGTCAGCATCGGCGGGGCAGTTCATTCCGCCATTGGCGAGGGCTATCTCATACTGTTAGGCGTATGCGACGAAGACACAGCAGAGGACGTGGAATGGCTCGTAAAGAAAATAGCCAACTTACGCGTATTCAACGATGAGAACGGGGTGATGAACCGCAGTATCATCGAGGTTGGCGGAGAGGCGCTGGTAGTCAGCCAGTTCACACTCTACGCAAGCTATAAGAAAGGCAACCGTCCCTCCTGGTTCCGCGCAGGCAGCCACGAACACTCCATTCCGCTCTACGAATCGTTCTGCGCACAGCTGGGCGAAGCCATAGGTAAACCCGTAGGAACAGGCGAATTTGGCGCTGACATGCAGGTCAGCCTCCTCAACGATGGGCCGGTGACCATCTGCATGGATACTAAAAACAAAGAATGATGAAGGAAAATAAAAACAAAGCATTGAAAGCGCTGTTGATATACAGTGTGATTTGCTTGATAATCCTATTCATATTACCCGCATTGATACTGAATATACTTGGATGGCATAAATTTGATTAAGATGACGATAAAAGAAGCGCAACAGGCAGTAGACCAATGGATTAAGGAATACGGCGTGAGATATTTCTCCGAATTAACCAACATGGCAGTTCTTACAGAGGAGGTTGGCGAGCTGGCACGCGTCATAGCCCGCAAATACGGCGACCAGAGCTTCAAGCCCGGTGAGAAAGACAACCTCGGTGAAGAGATGGCCGACGTCCTCTGGGTGCTCCTCTGCTTGGCCAACCAAACAGGCGTCGACCTCACTACAGAGTTCAACAAAAGCATCGCAAAAAAGACCCAGCGCGACGCGTTGAGGCATATAGAAAACCCGAAACTCTTAGCTTAAATACCCAAAATTTGCCTTGATCATACACTGTAAAGTTAGATTAAGGAGCAAATGGGAAGATGAAAAATGGAAAAACACCCTCAAGTCAATTATATTCTCCCCCTTGAAAAGGGGGAGTTAGAGGGGGATGCATCTGCGGAAAAATAATCCCCCCAGTCCCTCAATACAAGGTATACATAAGGGGTAAACATTACTTCTACTGCGGCTACAAACAGATAAACATAAAATAAACACCTTAAAGTTAAACAAATTCTCACTCTATAAAAGTTGGTGTTAGAAGGGATAAAAGCGCAGAAAATGGAACAATCAAAAGAAAAAGTATTCACAAGGAATGACAAACTAGAAGAAAGAAGAACACTCCGCAATGAATCTACAGCGGCTGAAAGTACATTTTGGAAAGCCATAAAAGGTAGACAAATAGAAGGTATAAAGTTTCGCCGCCAACATAGTGTTGGTGCCTATATCATGGACTTCTATAGTCCAGAAATAAAACTTTGCATCGAATTGGATGGGGAAATACATAATGAAAATTGGTCATTCACTCACGATGTTAGCAGAACAACTTACCTCAATGACAAGGGCATTACTGTATTGAGATATAGCAATGATGTCGTATACAAGCATATCGATGGGATTATAGAAGACATTAAAAGGTTTCATAAAGAACCAAAACTAATTAGAGGCTACATAAAAAATGGTATTCGTGAGGGTGGCATCCCCCTCTAACTCCCCCTTTTCAAGGGGGAGAAAAAGTTACAAAAAGAGCATCAAAAGAATAATATAAAGCTAATGAATAAAAGGCATAGCTATTTCGCTCAAAACCATTTTATTACTCTCCTGGAGAAGGTGCAATAAAAGAAAAAAAGTCTGTTTCAATAACATCTTAAAAACAAACAATATCATTATGGCAGAACAACACAACCATGAGCATCATCATGCTCAGCCCATGAGCCGGATAGAAGAGGCTCTGAAGAAGTATAACCTCGACATCACCGACGCAGAGGTGAGCGAGGCAGTGAAGAAAATCATCGCTGAAAAGGTGCCAGAAAACGACACAGTGGAAGTGAAGAAATTCCTGATGGGCAGCGTAGAACTGACCACACTGAAGACGACCGACAGCGACACCAGCGTCATGGCCTTCACGGAAAAAGTGAACCAGTTTGAAGAGGCCTACCCCACCCTACCCCACGTAGCCACCATCTGCGTCTATCCTCGTTATGCCAAAATTGTGGCAGACACCTTAGAAGTGGAAGGCGTAGAAATAGCCTGCGTCAGCGGCTCGTTCCCCAGCAGCCAAAGCCTCATCGAAGTGAAGACCGTGGAGACCTCACTGGCCATCAAGGACGGAGCCACCGAGATTGACATCGTCATGCCCGTCGGCGCGATGCTCGAGGGCGACTACGAGACGGTGGTCGACGAGATTCAGCAACAGAAGGAGGCCTGCGGCGAGCATGACATGAAGGTCATTCTGGAAACAGGTATGCTGCAAACGGCCAAAAACATCAAGACAGCCTCGCTACTCTCGATGTATGCCGGTGCCGACTACATCAAGACCTCGACTGGCAAAGAGAAGCCTGCCGCCACACCAGAAGCCGCCTACGTGATGTGTCAAGCCATCAAGGAATACTACGATGAAACGGGCATTATGATAGGTTTCAAGCCGGCCGGAGGCCTGAACACCGTGATGGATGCCCTCATCTATTATACCATTGTGAAAGAGGTGCTTGGCGAGAAATGGCTCACCAATAAGTTCCTACGCTTAGGCACCAGCCGCCTTGCCAACCTGCTGCTCAGCGAGGTCATAGGCGAAGAGGTGAAGTTCTTCTAATTCAAGTTTGCAATAGTAGGAGTTAAAGGAGTTAAGGGAGTTAAAGGAGTTAAAGACAATACCATTACTATGGATTTCAACCCATAGACAAAGCCTTATTTTGGAAAGTCATTTGTCTTTAACTCCTTTAACTCCTGAAAAATAAAGCTAATCGCCTAATATTGCCGCTTCATGACATAGTCGAGGTACGTGACCAAAGCGTCGCGTATCACGATTTTCTTTACGCTTTCATCTATGAAAACCATGCTCTGGTCATAGAAGTCCTGCATGCACTGCTCAGCATACTCTATGCCGCCCTGCTGCTTCGTATATTCCACTAATACAGCGATTTCATCGGAATTGATGGAGCCAGCCTTTACCTTTTTGGCAAGGTTGATCATGGCCGCATAAGGCGCTGTACGAAGGGCATAGAGCACGGGCAGCGTCAGCTTGCCTTCAGTCATGTCATTGCCAGTGGGCTTGCCTATCTCGCGCGAGTCATAATAATCAAATATGTCGTCACGTATCTGGAACATCATGCCCAAGGTCTCACCGAAGTGGCGCGCTTTCTCGATTTCGCTCTCCCCTACCCCAACAGAAAGGCATCCTAAGATGGCACAAGACTCAAAGAGCGACGCCGTCTTCTTATGGATGACATCGTAGTAGACTTGCTCGGAGAAATCGGGATTCTGTATGTTCGACAGCTGCAGAATCTCTCCCGCAGCGAGCGTGCGGCCCAGCTGGGAAAGGTTCTCCACAATGCGTTGATTGCCCGTCTTCGACACATGCAGAAGCGCGGTGGAAAGAATATAATCACCCACCAACACTGCCACTTTATTATTAAAAGAGGCGTTGACGGAAGCCTGCCCGCGGCGCTCTGCGCTCTCATCAACGACATCATCGTGCACTAAGGAAGCGGTATGCAACAGCTCCAGGCCTATAGCCGCATGGAGGGTTACATCGCTCACCTCCCCATAGTTCTTTGCCATCAATAAGGTCAGCAACGGGCGCATCCGCTTGCCACCACGCTGGCGGATATGCGTCAGGGCGTTGCCCAGCAATCCTTCATCGTGCGACATCGATGAGTTAAACATTTCCACAAACTGTGTAAACTCACGCTCAATAGGCAGCTTAATCAAAGAGAGAGAATCCATTTTCAGAAATTTTGCAACAAAATTACTGAAAATATCCGTATGTTGCGAATTTTTTTAGTAATTTTACACCAAAATTCTTTAACGACATGGAAAAACTCTTCTTACTCGACGCCTACGCGCTCATCTATCGCGCATATTACGCCTTCATCAAGAACCCACGCATCAACTCCAAGGGACTGAATACCAGCGCCATCATTGGCTTCGTCAATACTTTGCAGGAAGTCATAGAGAAAGAACAGCCGAAATACCTCGGTGTAGCCTTCGACCCCCACGGCCCCACGTTCCGCAGCGAGGCCTTCCCCGCCTACAAAGCACAGCGCGAAAAGACGCCCGAGGACATCACCCGCGCCGTGCCCATCATCAAGGAACTGCTCGAGGCGTGGCATATCCCTGTGCTGCAAGCTGACGGCTACGAGGCCGATGACGTCATTGGCACGATGGCGAAAAAGCTGTCAGCCCCGCCTTCGTCCACCGAGGGGGAAACAAATGTCAAAGGTCATGATGCCCCCTCAGGGGCAGCAAGGGGAGCCTCGGTGGAAGTTTATATGCTCACTCCAGATAAAGATTATGGTCAGTTAGTGTCAGAGCATGTCAAGATCTACCGCCCTCGCCACGGCGGCGGCTACGAGGTGATGGGCCCGGCAGAGGTGTGCGCCAAATACGACATCCCCTACCCTACCCTCGTCATCGACCTCTTGGCACTCATGGGCGACTCGGCCGACAACTTCCCCGGATGCCCCGGTGTCGGAGAGAAGACCGCGACGAAGCTCATCCATGACTTCGGCAACGTCGAGCAACTCCTCGCCCGCACCAGCGAGTTGAAGGGCGCATTGAAGACAAAGGTAGAAGAACATGCCGACGACATCCGCATGAGTTACTTTCTCGCTACCATCAAGACCGATGTCCCCATCGACGTCAGCCTCGACGACTTGGTCCTCCAAGAACCCGATGAGGAAAAATTGGGAAAACTATTCGCCGAACTGGAGTTTAAGACGCTCGCGGAGCGAATCCTTAAAAAAACAGAAAAGAAACAAAAAAAAGCCAACACAGAGCTCTCGTTATTTGCAGAATTTTCGACCGAAGAGGCAGGCGCTCCAAAATTTTCAAGTTTTGAGACCCTTAAAACGGTGCCTCACGACTACCAACTCATTGACTCTGAGGAGAAAATGCGCGAAATTTGTGATTTTTTCTTGACAAAAGATTTTCTCAGTCTAGACACGGAGACCACCTCGACGCAAGCCATCAACGCAGAATTGGTGGGTTTGAGCTTCTCAGTCGAGCCTCACAAGGCATTTTACGTGCCCGTGCCAGACAAGCGTGAAGAGGCGGTAAAAATCGTTAATCTTTTTAAACCGCTCTACGAAGACCCCCGTATTCTCAAGATTGGACAGAACTTAAAATACGATTTAGAAGTTTTAAGAAATTATAACGTTCAGTTACAAGGGCCGATGTGGGACACAATGATAGCCCATTATCTCATCCAGCCGGAGCTGCGCCACAACATGGACTACATGGCGGAAGCCTACCTCAACTACCAGACGGTTCACATCGACGAGCTCATAGGACCCAAGGGGAAAGGGCAACGCTCCATGCGCGACCTCTCCCCTACCCTAGTATATGAATACGCGTGCGAGGATGCCGACATTACGCTACAACTGAAGAACGCATTGGAGCCGGAGTTGAAGAAGCACGACTGCGAGCGGTTGTTCTACGACATCGAGATGCCCCTCATGCCCGTATTGGCTGAAATGGAGATGAACGGCGTGGTGCTCGACACCGAGGCACTGGCACAGACATCAAAGGAGCTGACGCAGCGCATGAACGAGATAGAAGCGCGCATCTACGAACTGGCGGGCGAGCAGTTCAACATCAGCTCACCGAAGCAAGTGGGTGACATCCTCTTCGCCAAGATGAAGATCATAGAGAAGCCGAAGAAGACCAAGACAGGGCAGTTTGTTACCAGCGAGGACGTGCTCACCCAACTGCAAGGGAAACACGAGATAGTGGCCGACATCCTCGCCTTCCGCGGACTGAAGAAGCTGCTCAGCACTTACGTGGACAACCTCCCTACCCTCATCAACAAGCGTACTGGGCACATCCACACCTCTTTCAATCAATGTGTTACGGCAACGGGACGCCTATCGTCGTCCGACCCCAACCTGCAGAACATTCCCGTGCGCGGCGAGGACGGCAAGGAGATACGCAAGGCCTTCGTGCCCGAGCCGGGATGCCTTTTCTTCTCGGCCGACTACAGTCAGATAGAGCTGCGCGTCATGGCACATCTGTCACAGGACGAGCACATGATCAGTGTCTTCACTGAGGGCAAAGACCTCCACGCTGCCACCGCTGCCACCATCTATAAGAAAGCCATCGAGGATGTGACACGTGATGAGCGCACGAAGTCGAAGCGTGCCAACTTCGGCATCATCTACGGCATCACCGTCTTCGGCCTGGCCGAGCGGCTCGACATCACACGCGACGAGGCGAAGCAGCTCATCGACGGCTTCTTCGACACCTTCCCCAAGGTGCACGACTACATGGAACAAGCGAAGGCCGAGGCGCGACAGAAAGGCTACGTGGAGACGCTCTTCGGCCGGCGGCGCTATCTGCCCGACATCAACAGCGGCAACGCCACCGTGCGCGGCTTCGCCGAGCGCAACGCCATCAATGCGCCCATCCAGGGCACAGCTGCCGACATCATCAAGGTGGCGATGATCCGCATCCACCAGCGCTTCCAAAGCGAAGGCATCAAGAGCAAGATGATCTTGCAGGTGCACGACGAACTCAACTTCAGCGTTTTGCCGGAAGAGAAGGGTAGGGTAGAGGCCATCGTCCTCGAGGAGATGCAACGCGCTCTGCCTCTGAGCGTTCCCCTCGTCGCCGACAGCGGCTTCGGGGCCAACTGGCTCGAAGCACACTAACGCTCCTTCCCGCGGCAAGCCAAGCCAGACTCAAGCTCAAGCACTTGCGTCTGGCTTTATCATATATGGTTGGTTGTAAGCAGGGCACCGCCCCTGCCACCCGCTTTTTCGTGCAGGTCAAAAAAATTCTTGCTAATCATGTAGCGGTTTACCTATTATTTCCTACCTTTGCAACATCAAGAACCACACATCATGCGAAAACGTAAAGCTACACTTTTGTCCTTGCTGGCCTGCTTCCTGCTGGCCTGCACGTCGCCTGCTGAGAAGAAGGGCGGCACCATGTTCATTGCAACCGAGCAGGAAGATGCTGAGACACAGCTGAAGACAGCGATGGAATACGACAGGAAGGGCCGCTACGAGGAGGCTGCCGAGTGGTACAGGAAAGCTGCCGAGCAAGGCCTTTCGGTGGCACAGAACAACCTCGGCGTGATGTACAAGGACGGGCAGGGCGTGAAGAAAGACTATCGCGAGGCAGTACGATGGTTCAAACTTGCCGCCAGTCAGGGTAACGTGCTGGCACAGTCCAACTTAGGATGGATGTACCAGCGGGGTAGGGGAGTGACGCAGGACTATGACTCCGCCCGCTATTGGTACTCGCAGGCCGCCCTTCAGGACCATGCCGCCGCCCAGAACAACCTCGGCACGATGTATCGCGACGGCCTGGGCATGAAAGCCGACACCGATTCCGCCCGTTACTGGTTTGAGCAGGCAGCGCGCCACAACCTGCCACAAGCCCAACACAATCTGGAAAACTTGAGGCAATCCATTTCTACCCCTTGAAAAAGGGATGCACGCAAAGCAAAAAAAGCGAGAAGTTCTTGCCAATTCAGCAAAAAATGGGTACTTTTGCCCTCTCTTTCAGCAGAACAGAGCCGAACCTTGCCAGGATAAACACTCTAAACCAATAATAATAGTATGAAAAAACTAATGATTACAATGCTTGTGGCACTGCTCAGCATAGGCGCACAAGCACAGGAGAAAGGCGATTTCGCCATTGGTCTGCACACGGGCATCACAAGCAACAAATTTGAAATCGAGGGCTTGCACATCAAAGAGACCACCACACAGTTTGGACTGGGTGCCTTCGGCCAGTACAATCTGTCAAAACACTGGCGCACAGAGCTGGAAGGCATCTACCATTTCAAGAAAAACAGCGTCTCTGACTTCCAGGTGGGCCTCAACTTCCACTACCTGTTCAACATCGGCGAAGTCGTGAGGATTTATCCTCTGTTGGGCTATGCACTGTGCTTCGTACATCAGGACGAGATCAAGGATGGGAACGTCACCGTCGAAGCCGACAACGACGTCGACGGCGGCATACAGCTGGGTGCCGGTCTGCAGGTTAACATCACCGACAACTGGTTCGCCACAGGTGAATACAGGTGGCAGCCGGGCATCTTCGGCGACGGCAACGTCTTTATGTTAGGCGTAGGCTACCGATTCTAACCTGCCCAATAAGTTGCGGCGCAGCCATTCTCACCTTTTCCAAAGATTGAGAATGGCTGCGCTTTGTGTTTGTAGAAATCACTTCCTTTCAACAACTTACTCGCAACCTCAATCCTTTTTCTTCGCATCCAAATGGTAGGTAAAACTTATGCCGACATAGTGGTGGCGGAAGTCACTCCATGTGGAAGTGTTTTGAATAATCACAAGTAATTGTAAATCAATAGACAACAAGGTATATCCAAAATTGAAAGGTACAAAAAAGTGTAATTTGCGATTTGCCGTTTTTGGTGCCAACACAAGCAGTTTTTATGTCATTATAACTATACAAGATTTAACAATTTGTTAATGTTTAACAGGTGAATTTTAGCCATTTTGAGCTTTTGACAACTTCGGTGAGCAAAGACAAAGGATTTTTGCCAGTCAAAAGAGAGAAGACAAAGCATCGAAATGGGGTCATTTGTACCGACATTAACTTCGTTTTCTTCCGTCACGACTCGGCATAACTCAAACGAGTTTGGTTCTGCTCTCGCTGTTCCGTCAGTTGTACCTCGGTTGCGCTAAGTAACTGTGTAACAAGGTCGGTTAATAATTCAATGTCCGCTCCAGCTCTGCTGGCTTGCAAGGCAAGCGCTCGACCTCCGGTCGCTTTGCAAAGCAAAGAACTTTGGCTATTTCAGTGCGTATTTTATGGGAAATGTGCTAAAATGCTTACAAATTCACGTTAAACTCTACAAATCTTATCGTTAATTGAAATAAAAGTTGTACCTTTGCAGCCGAAAGGCTGCGAAAGCGATAAGACAGGAGGCATGGAGCAAACGCTGTTCTCCTTTCGCTGGTATCGGTCAACATTATAATTGATAATACGAAAGATTATATAACTATGGCAACAGCAATCAGAGCTATCCCGACACTCTACGGCGAGACAGCCAAGTCGTTTGAAAGCGAAGCCAAGCGAACGGAACAGAATCCAGGTACGCAGGACTATCGCCATGAGGCGAAAGTTGTTTCTGACTTTCTGAAAACTACCAACGTGCTATGACTGTAGAAGAACTGCTGGCACGATGTGAACTTGTACGCGCTTCAGAGAAAAGGCTGGCTGAATGTCAGCCTTTCAGATGTGGGGAAAACGACCTTGACGAGTTTTTCGCCAAGGATTGTCTTATCAACCAAAGTCGTCTGCTTGGAAAGACCTATCTGTTTTGCCTTAAAGAGCAGCCAAGCACCATTGTCACCGCTTTCTCGCTATCAAATGACAGCATACGCCTGACCAACCGCATCACCGACGAATATAAGGAGCATTTTCTTGATGATACAAACTTGCACGATAAATCGTTAAAGCGTTTCCCTGCCGTGTTGATTGGTCGTTTGGGAACCAACAAAGACTTTGCTGGACAAGGCTATGGTACTGCCATCATGGACTTCATCAAGGTGCTCTTCCGCACCAACAACCGCACTGGTTGCCGCTTCCTTATAGTAGATGCGCTGAACCGTCCTGAGACGCTTCACTATTACGAAAAGAATGGTTTTCGCTATCTAATAGATGACGAACGGCTCGAAGCCAAGTATATGGGCATTGGCGTTGGTCGTTTGCCCCTCAATACCCGTCTGATGTACTTCGATTTACTAAAGATTAAAGTAAATGAAGAGTGATGTTCTTACAGACTTAACCACATACATCAAGGGCTTATGCACCACCGAGAGAACATAAAGCTTCCTATGAAAATTTGCAAATGTTTTATATTAATAATTCTTAATTTATTGTCATGTCCTTCCCTTCTTTTTGGGGGGTTCTGAGGAACTGGTGATTCTTCTCGTAGTCCATGCCGTTGGTGACCAGGGAGAACACCAGATGGATGAGCTTGTTGCGTACATTGTTGACGATGATGCCGTATGGCTTGCCCTCCGCCTTCAGGCGCAGGTAGTATTCCCGGTAGATTCCGTGCTCCTTGATGGTACATTCTGCCGCCTGTGTGAGTGTCGCCTTCAGCAGTGAACCGGAGTAGCACTTCACATAGGCCTTCTTGTCGATGCTTGTGCCTGACCGTTCTCGGAACGATGCACAGCCCCAGTAGGAGGCTGCCTTGTTGGCCGTGGTGATGCTGCGGAAGTTGTCGCTGTAAGCGATGAAGGCCGTGGCGTTGACAATGCTGATGCCGGGTATGGATTCAATGTGCCCATAGTTGCGCTTGAGGCTCTCGTCGCCGTCGATGATGGCCAGTATCTGCTTCTCGCAGTCGCGGATGCTCTTGTCGAGGCTGCGGACGCCCTTCATGGCATCGCGCACGATGAAGCGCATGGAGCTGCTCTTGGCGGCGGTGGCCTTCAGCTCGGATGCACGGACCTTCTTTTTGGTGCGCTCCTGGACGAGACTGTGCCGGTAGAGGAACAGTGCCTTCAGTTCACGCACCTTCTCGTCGGGCGTCTCGTAGATGACGGCCTTGTCAATATGCCGCATGGCATACTCGGCTATCATCAGCGAGTCGGCCTTGTCGTCCTTGCCCTTGCGAACGCCCATGCTGCGCTTGATCTGCAGTGCACTCTCGCGCCAGATGTCAAGGCTCTTGGCATAGATGTAGTCGCACAGGCAGCGGTCGTAGCCACCTGTCGTCTCGCAGCAGAACAGAACGTCCTCCAGCCCGATGCCCTTGATCAGATGCCTTGCCCAGACGAGCATGCGGCGGTAGCCCATGGGCCGGTTCTCGTACACCTGGTAGTCCAGCTTGACAACTCCCAGCTGGCTGTCTCTCACGTCGATTGCGGTTGCGTCGATCTTTTCCTTCGAAATGTCGATGCCAATTACAATTTTCTTCATTTCTTTACGTTTAATAGGTACGGGAAGCGGTTAACTGAGGCAAGCTGTGAGTTGCTACTACTTTAATTAGGCTTCGAGCCTACCTTCCTATTTAGTATTTGCAGCTTGAAATCCGGAGGGCCTGTAACAAGGGATAAACTCTTGGTCTCCAAGGGAGGATGGGTTGACCTCCGGCAGTTAATCCTTCCTTTCTACAACAAAGGTAAGAAAAAACTGGAATATCTCTTCAACTTTTCTTCGCAAATTGAATGTTAATTATTTTAAGAGTTCGTAAGGACACTCTTTTTAGGCTGCAAAGTTAAAGAAGGGAGGGGATGGCTGCGCATTGAGCTATGCGCCTTGCCCGCTGTAGGAACCCTGTGAGGCACTCCCCTCACTTCAAGGGGAGGGTATGGCTGTGCATTGAGCTATGCGGCGGGCAAGGCGATAGCTATTGTACCAAATTGTTTTTCTTGTTTTTATTGGTTTTTATTGGTTTTTTCTCAGGCCGCGTAGCGGTATCAACTCACCTAATTAGCGACGAAACCATATCACTCCATCCGTACAGCACAGAAAAATTAGGACCGTTTTGGAAGTAGGCATAGTCACGGCGCTAATTAGGTCCATTTGTTGCCTTGCTCTGTCGTCCCTTCGTGACTTTTTGCCGCTCCTCGCCCGCCGCGTAGCTCAATGCGCAGCCCTCCCCTCCCCTTCGAAGGCAGGGGAGTGGGCCTTACCTCCCCTGCCCCTCCCCTTACAGGAGCTTACAGGAGCGGGGGGAGAGGCGGAGACACCTCAATGAGATGTGTATAAAGGGTAGTTCCCTCACAGGAGCGGGGAGAGAATTGTGCTACCGCAAACTCCGCTGCCTCGACTCAACGAAACAAACATTATAGTCAATATTTGTTTCATGTATCATTTTTATTACTCACAGAACGATATTTAACATGCTTTTGCGCTTTTGGTTCGTACTTTTGCGACATATTTTCGCATTATTAACTAAAAACGTAAAAGTAAATGGAAAGACTAAGGAAATTCCTGCTGAGCATGACGCTCATCTTTGCGAGTACATTATTGTACGCGCAGACGGAGATCACCGGCACGGTGGTCGACGCAACGGGCGAAGCAGTCATCGGTGCCACGGTGATGGAGCAAGGCACCAGCAACGGCACGGTGACCGACTTCGACGGCAATTTCAAACTCAAGGTGCAGGAAGGCGCCATGCTGGTGTTTTCCTACATTGGCTACCAGAGTCAGGAGCTGCCTGCGCAGAACGGCATGAAGGTGACAATGGTCGAGGAATCCAACACCCTGAACGAGGTGGTGGTGACCGGCTACACCACGCAGCGCAAGGCCGACCTGACGGGCGCCATCTCGACGGTTAGCGTCAGCGACCTGGCCAAGCAGAACGAGAACAACCCCATGAAGGCCATGCAGGGCCGCGTGCCGGGCATGAACATCCAGGCCGACGGTAATCCCTCCGGTTCGGCCACGGTGCGCATCCGTGGTGTGGGAACGCTGAACGACAACGACCCTCTCTACATCATCGACGGTGTGCCCACCAAGGCCGGCATGCACGAGCTGAACGGCAACGACATCGAGAGCATACAGGTGCTGAAGGATGCCGCCTCGGCCAGCATCTACGGTAGCCGCGCTGCCAACGGTGTCATCATCATCACTACGAAGAAGGGCAAGGACGGCAAGGTGAAGGTGAACTTCGACGGAAGTGTCGCCACATCTTTCTACACGAACAAGATTGAGACGATGAACGCCAGCGAGTGGGGCCGCGCCTACTGGCAGGCCTCGGTCAACGACGGCCTGAACCCCTCGAACAACAACCTGGGCTACAACTACGACTGGGGCTACGACCAGAACGGCAACCCCGTGCTGCACAAGATGACGATGAACATGTTTCTCGACGACAACGCCTCGGTGCGTGCCGGTGACACCGACTGGTTCAAGGAAATCACCCGCACAGGCGTAGTGCAGCAGTACAACCTCTCGGTGAGCAACGGCTCGGAGAAGGGCAACTCCTTCTTCAGCGTGGGCTACTACGGCAACCAGGGCACCATCAAGGAGAGCTACTTCAGCCGTCTCTCGGCCCGTGCCAATGCCGACTACAAGCTCTTCGACGGCTTGGTGGTGCTTGGCGAGAACTTCACCATGAACCGCACCATGGGTGTCGATGCTCCCGGCGGTGTGCTGGAGCACGCTCTGGAGTTCAACCCCAACTTCCCCATCTATGCCGAGAATGGCAAGTACGCCCAGGCCCTCGGCGCCTATTCCGAGCGCGAGAACCCGCTGAGCATGATTGACAACGCCAAGGACAACGAATACACGCAGTGGCGCTCCTTCGGCGACATTCACCTGAGCATCACTCCCTTCAAGAACTTCATGATTCG
>JAEEPZ010000053.1 GCA_016285055.1 Prevotella sp. | reverse complement strand
CATCTCTGACTAACCTCCCCTGTCCCCTCCTTTGGAAAAGGAGGGGAAGGGCTGCGCCGTCATGTAGCCGTTGCAGAGGTAACTCAATTCTCCCCCTTGCAAAGGGGGAGTTAGAGGGGGATTCATCTGCGCAGAGTGAATTCCCCCCTGCCCCCCCTTGCAGGGGGGGATGGCTGCGCATTGAGCTACGCAGCGGGCAAAGTGACAGCTATTGTCCCAAAATGTTTTTATTTGTTTTTCTTGTTTTTATTGGTTTTTTCGCAGGCCGCTTCGCGGTATCAACTGACATAATTGCGACGCAACTATGTCACTCCATCCGTACAGCACGAATAATTTATATATGTCTGCGACGCCGCTCGGCTCGTCCAAGAACGCGAATATCCGTCTGACACGCATGTCAATGGGAAATACCATCTGGCTGTGCTTCATTAGACGCTGAGCAAGCATAAACTCCTGCAAAAGTGAGAAGGCCGTTGAGGAGCAGGAGCTCGTAGCCGAAGTGATAGTTGAAAAGACTGACGAAGCACTGGTCAAGAAGGAAGCAAAGGATGGGCGAGGCGATGCAGACAATGGGCACCAGCTTGTCGCGCACGCTGCGGCGGGTGAAGAGGCCGAAGGCAAAGAGTCCGAGCAAGGGGCCGTAGGTATAGGACACGATGGTGTAGATGGCATCGATGAGCGACGACGAGCCGGCGGCACGGATGGCGATGATGCAGACCACCAGCAACAGGCACATCACGATGTGCACACGCCGACGCAAACGCTCGTCGGCAGGGCGCTGGCGGATATCTACACAATAGCTGGTGGTCAGAGCGGTCAGCGCAGAGTCGGCAGAAGAGAACGAGGCGGCCACGATGCCCAGGGTGAAGAGCACCAGGACGGGAGTAGAGCCGGCCGTCTGCACAAACAGCGGCAGAAGCTGGTCGCCAGTCAAGGTTGACAATTGGTCGGATCCGAAATACTGGGCCAAGAGCACACCAAGGGAGAGGAAGAGCAGGTTGACGGGCACGAAGGCCACACCGTAAGAGCACATGTTCTTCTGGGCTTCACGCAGGGTGCGGCAGGTGAGGTTCTTCTGCATCATGTCCTGGTCCAGCCCTGTCATCACCACCACAATGAAAGCACCGCTGAGCAGCTGTTTCCAGAAGTTCAGGCGACTCACCCAGTCGTCCATCACGAAGATGCGGCTGCGCTCGTCGGCAGCGATGGCGCTGACGGCATCGGCTACCGAGAAGTCCATGCGCTGCATCACTATATATATAATAATGAGTAAGGCGGCCAGGAGGCAGAGCGTCTGTAGCGAGTCGGTGAAGACGAGGGTGCGCACGCCGCCGCGATGGGAGTAGAGCCAGATGAGCAGCACCATCAGGGCGACGGTGACGACGAAAGGCACGCCGAGACCATCCATCACAAACTGCTGGACGATGAGGCAGGCCACGTAGAATTTCACCGCCGTGCCTATCATCTTCGACAGCAAGAAGAAACCGGCACCTGTCAGGTAGGAGCGCTGGCCGAGGCGTTCGCCTAAGTAGGTATAGATGGATGTGAGGTTGAGCCTGTAATAGACAGGCAGCAGCACGAAGGCCACCGCGATGTATCCCAGTATGAATCCCAGGCACAGCTGCAGATAGGCCATGTCCTGCGTCAGCACCATGCCCGGCACCGAGACGAAGGTGACGCCCGAGATGGAGGCTCCCACCATGCCGAAAGCCACCATGCGCCACGGCGAGCGACGCTCACCGCGGAAGAACGTGTCGTTGGTGGCACGCCGCGCCGTCCACCGGCTCAAGGCAAAGAGGGCGGCAAAATAGATGAGGATGGTAAGGACAACGACCACTTCAGAATTCGGTGAACGACAGCGGCATGAGGTGGCGTATGCCGTCCATCACATAGACACAGCGCTGTCCGTAGAGCAACAGTCGCACAGGATGCTGGTGGCGCGTCTCCGTCTCGATGATGACCTGACGGCAGGTGCCGCAGGGTGAGACAGGCTCCTCGGTCAGCTCTCCCTTGGTGTCACGGGCAGCAATGGCCAGCTTCACCGGCACGGCCTGCGGCTTCTGCGCACCGGCAGCAAAGATGGCGGAACGCTCGGCACAGAGGCCTGCGGGGAAGGCGGCGTTCTCCTGATTGCAACCGGGAACGATGGTGCCGTCGTCGAGCAGCAAGGCGGCGCCGACATGGAAGTTGGAATACGGTGCGTATGAGTTCTGGGTTGCTGCAATAGCTTGGCGCAACAGCTCTTGCTCGTCGGCCGCCAGTTCCTCCATCTGACATTCGTAGATGGCGGGATGGATATGTAATTCTTTCATAGCTTGGTTTTTAGATATTGTCCGGTAATGCTTTCCTTGCACTGTGCTACAGCCTCGGGTGTGCCGACGCAGACCAGGTTTCCGCCTTTGTCACCGCCGTCGGGGCCAAGGTCAATGACATGGTCTGCCTGGCGTATGACGTCAAGGTTGTGCTCAATAATCAGTATGGTGTGTCCGCGCTCGATGAGGGCATTCATCGAGTCTAACAGACGGCGAATGTCGTGGAAGTGGAGACCCGTAGTAGGCTCGTCGAAGATGAAGAGCGTGGGCTCCTGACGCTCCAGCCCGATGAAGTAAGCCAGCTTGACGCGTTGGTTCTCACCGCCTGAGAGCGTAGACGAGTTTTGTCCCAGCTTGATATAGCCCAGACCGACGTCCTCCAGTGTCTTGAGGCGCTTGATGATGGTTTTCTCGCCGTTGAAGAACTCGATGGCCTCGCTGATGGTCATGTTCAGCACGTCGTCGATGTTCTTGCCCCGATAGCGCACGTCGAGGATGTCGCGCTTGAAGCGGTGGCCATGGCAAGCCTCACACTCCAGCACGATGTCGGCCATGAACTGCATCTCCACGGTGATGGTGCCTGCGCCTTTACATTCGTCGCAGCGTCCACCGTCGGTGTTGAACGAGAAGAACTGGCTGGTGAAGCCCATCTGCTGGGCCAGCGGCTGCTCGGCAAAGAGGTCGCGTATGGCGTCATAGGCTTTCACATAAGTGGCAGGATTGGAGCGCGTTGACTTGCCTATAGGATTTTGGTCGACAAACTCCACGCGCCTTATGGCATCGATGTCGCCTTCCAGCCCCCTGTATTCGCCCGGTTGGTCGAACACTTCGCCCAAGTGACGTTTCAGCGCGGGATAAAGGATGCCTTTGATGAGCGACGACTTGCCCGAACCGCTGACGCCCGTCACAACGGTCATCACGTTCAGAGGTATCTCTACATCAATGCCCCGCAGGTTGTTCATCCTTGCCCCTTTGATGTCGATATGCCTGTTCCATGGGCGGCGTAATAGTGTCGCTCCAGGAGAGGTTTCTTTGTTTTTAAGAGGAATGTCGGCATTGTCAAGTCCAAGAAGATAGCGAAGGGTGTAAGAGCGGGCAGCCTTGTCATGGGTGTCCACTTCAGAGGCGGTGCCCTTCGGGACAGGTCCCTGATACACGATTTCGCCTCCCAGTCTGCCGGCGTCGGGCCCCACGTCGATGAGGTAGTCGGCGGCACGCATGATCTCTTCGTCGTGCTCCACCACAACTACTGTGTTGCCCAAAGCCTGCAGCTCTTTCAGCACATGGATGAGGCGCTGTGTGTCACGGCTGTGCAGACCGATGCTGGGCTCGTCGAGGATGTAGAGCGACCCCACGAGCGATGAGCCGAGCGATGTACAGAGGTTGATGCGCTGACTCTCACCGCCCGACAAGCTGTTCGACAGACGGTTCAGCGTCAGATAGCCAAGTCCCACATCTAAAAGGAATTGCAGACGGCTGTTGATTTCCGTCAGCAGACGCTTGCCCACGCTGGCATCATGCTCTGAGAGCTGCAGCTGGGCAAACCATTCCTTCAGGCGTATCACCGGCATCTGCACCAGGTCGGTAATGCTGCGCCCGCCTATTTTCACATAGTCGGCCTCGGGCTTCAGACGTGTGCCGTGGCAGGTGGGGCACACCGTCTTGCCACGGTAGCGGCTCAGCATCACGCGGTATTGTATCTTGTACTGATTTTCCCTTACCATCTGGAAGAAGCAGTCAATGCAGGGCTTCTCCTTTTTGCGCTTGTCCGTAGGCAGACCGTGCCACAGCCAGTCCTTCTGCTGCTGAGTGAGGTTGTAATAGGGTTCGAAGATAGGGAAATCATTGGTCTGAGCGTGCTCGATAAACCAGTTTTTCCACTCGCCCATCTTCTCGCCGTGCCAAGGAACGACACAGCCTTCGTAGACCGAGAGCGACGTGTTGGGTATGACCAGATGCTCATCGATGCCGATGACGCTGCCAAAGCCTTGACACTCGGGGCAGGCGCCTACAGGTGAGTTAAACGAGAAGGTCTGGTCGGTAGGTTCTTCGAAGGTGATGCCGTCGGCCTCGAAGCGGGTGCTGAAGTCATAGCTGAGGCCAGAGGGCATGACCATCAGGCGCAGTTGCCCTTGCCCCTCGTAGAAGGCAGTCTCGGCAGAGTCGACGAGGCGGGCAATGGTCTCCGTGTCGCCCGAGGCCGATAGGCGGTCGATGACAAGGAACAAGCCAGAAGTCCCCCTTACGGCCCCCGAGGGGGCTTCAATAGTTTTGCCCTTGGAGGAAAGCTTATCCAGATAGTCGTCGATGCGAACTATTGTGTCCCCCCCGGGGGACGACAGGGGGGCTATCCTGCTATATCCTTGCAGCATGCAAGCCTTCAGCTGCTGCTCCAGGGTGCGGTCCTCGGGCACGATGAGGGGAGCGAGGACAACGAACTTCGTGCCCTGCGAGAACTCCAGCATCTTCTGCACCACGTCCTCGGTAGTGTGTTTCTTCACCTCCTCACCACTGACAGGCGAATAGGTGTGACCTATGCGGGCGAAGAGCAAGCGCAGATACTCGTAGATCTCAGTCGAGGTGCCCACGGTGCTGCGCGGGTTGCGGGCAATGACCTTCTGCTCGATGGCGATGGCAGGCGGGATGCCGCGGATGAAATCACATTCGGGCTTGTTCATGCGTCCCAGGAACTGGCGCGCATAACTGCTGAGGCTCTCCACATAGCGGCGCTGGCCCTCAGCGTAGAGTGTGTCGAAAGCCAGCGATGACTTGCCAGAGCCGCTGACGCCGGTGATGACGATAAACTGGCCCTGAGGCAGGCGCACGTCCACATTCTTCAAATTGTTCACGCGCGCGCCTTTTATCTCAATGTACTCCTGTGTAGGCTTCATGCCTGCAAAGTTACTATTTTTTTGTCAATCGGCAAATATTTGGCGCAGAATTGTGCTTGAACATTGGAAATAGACATCGTCGCAATGCTTATTTGGGGTTCTTCTGCTTTTTCATTCCGTAGGTGTGCACGAATACGTGCACCACGCGACCGGCGGGTGTGCCAAGCTGATTCTTTTTTCTCAGCATCCTTTTGAAGTCATGATGCGCAGCACCATCTCGTCGGTGGGGCCCATGCCGTTGGCACCGATGGCCGTCAGATTGTGGATGCTCTTGTCCACGCTGTCGTCGACGATGCCTTCCTGCGAGCTCACGCACTTTCCCTCCATCGAGAGCAGGGCTGAGAGAACGGCCGTGGAGACGCCGCTGGTAATCTTCAGCGAGCACGAGGGCTTGGCACCGTCGCAAATCATGCCAGTGAGGTTGGCCACCATGTTCTTCACCGAGGCACAGATGCGGTCGTAGCCGCCGCCCATGAGATAGGTGATGCCCACGCTGCTGCCTATGGAAGCCACGACGCAGCCGCAGAGGGCTGAGAGCGTGCCCAGCGACTGCTTGATATAGATGGCGGTGAGGTGGCTGAGCATGAGGGCACGGATGAGCTCCTCCTCAGTGTTCTCATTCTCCTTGGCATAGACACAGACGGGATTGGTGGCGCATATGCCTTGGTTGCCGCTGCCCGAGTTGGACATGACGGGAATCATGGCGCCGCCCATGCGTGCATCGCAGGCTGAGGCGGTGCGGGCTATGATGTGGCAGAATATGCTGTTGCCGAAGATGCCCTTCGAGAGCGGTCGGTCGATGGTCTTGCCCAGGTTGTGGCCGTAGTTGCCCTTCAGGGCCTCGCGCGCCGCGTTCATATTATAAGTACGTGCCTCCTCAATGAAACGTATCTCGTCAAACGGGGCGGTAGTGGCAAAGTCGTACACAAGGCGTAAGTTCAAAGGTAAGGCCTCTTGCCCCTCACCTTTCACCTCTTGCCCCTCACCGTTCACTTCTTGCCGCTCGCCTCTCACCTCTACAAACCGCGTATGGCTGCCGGCAATGATGGCGGTCTCGCTCTTGCCGTTGGCCTCGACCATCATTTCTACGTAGAGCTTCTCGGTGATGCCCTGCTTCAGCTGGATGTCGATGCGTCCTTCGCTGACGAAGCGTTTTCCTTCTTCCAGAGCTTCGGGCGTGAGGTCTTTCAGCACCTCCAGCTTGTACTCACTCTTGCCGATGAGTGCACCCAAAGCAATGGCGATGGGCAGGCCTGTCATACCCGTGCCAGGTATGCCCACCCCCATGGCGTTCTTCAGGATGTTGGCACTCAGCAAGGCAGTAATCTTCTCCGGCCGCTGCCCTAATTGCTCCGTTGCCTTGGCCGTACACAGTGCCACGCACATCGGCTCCGTACACCCGATGGCAGGCACCACCTCTTCCTTCACCAGAGCGATAATCCTATCGCGTGTTTCCTTGTCTACCATTTTCTGTCGTTTAGATAGTTCACGCAAAAATCACGTCTGCAGGTACACCAAGCACTTTGTAAAGGTTTCTTGCCACCTCATAACTTAATGAACGGCGACGGTGAATCAAGTCGCTGAAAGTGGTCTGGCTGATGCCAATCATCTGGGCAGCCTCCTTTTGTTTCAGTCCTTTTTCTTTCACTTTGACAAGAATGGCATCGGCCAGCAGTGTGCTCATCTGTCCAGGCAGGGGATGATAGGCTTTGCCGTACTCGTCCAAGGCGTCGCTTAGCATGGTAAATTCTTCTTTTTCTTCATTGCTGAGCAATTCCATGTCGCCAAGCACCGTACCGCGCTGAATAAGGCACTCCATACGGGCCTCATACTCCTTATATTCTTTTTCGTTTGCGATTTTCATTGTCTCATATGTTTTTCATATCCTTAATCTTGTCATATTCTAGCGCATCCTTAGAGTCTGGATGGTTACGAACAAACTCTTCCACCTTTTCAGGGAATAGTATTTTCATGTCTTCTCAATTAGTAAATGCAAAGGTAGACAATAATCTACAAGATACCAAAAAAAAACAAAAAAAACTTCACAGATAGGTGAACTAATGTCATTTAACTCAATATTGGCTGCACTGCACGCCTGAATTATTCATGGATATTTATATGTCTGCGACGCTACGCAAATATGCACGCGCTACATGCAGATAATCATTTTCCTATGTTTTTGTTGCTCAGAAACGAAGATCGCAAATCTTTTTTTGACAAAAATGTTGGAATATCAAAAAAACTTCGTAAATTTGCATCTCCTAAATACAAAAAACCTATGAACAACGAAATTCAAAACCTTCAGCCGGAATGTATCTGGCGCAACTTCTACAAACTCACTCAGGTACCCCGTCCCAGCGGACATTTAGAGAAAATCCAGCAGTTCTTGCTTGACTTCGGCAAGGAGTGCGGCGTTTATGCCGTGAAAGACCCTGCCGGCAATATCCACATGCGCAAGGCTGCCACGCCGGGCATGGAGAACCGCAAGGGCATCATCCTGCAAGCACACATGGACATGGTGCCGCAGAAGACTCCTGAGTCAACCCATAACTTCGAGACCGACCCCATCGAGCCGTGGATTGACGGCGAGTGGGTGAAGGCCAAGGGCACCACGCTGGGCGCCGACAACGGTCTGGGCGTGGCATCGATCATGGCCATCATGGAGGACAAGACCTTGAAGCACGGACCCATCGATGCCCTCATCACACGCGACGAGGAGACGGGCATGTTTGGTGCCAACGAGTTGCCCGAGGGCCAGCTGCAGGGCGACATCCTGCTCAACCTCGACTCCGAGCACTGGGGCAAATTCGTCATCGGAAGCGCCGGCGGCATTGATGTCACCGCAACCTTGGAGTACAAGGAGGCTGATACCGACGCCGAGGATGCTGCCGTGAGAGTAACGGTGAAGAACCTGCGCGGCGGCCACAGCGGACTGGAGATACACGAGGGTCGCGGCAACGCCAACAAGCTGATGGTGCAGATAGTGCGCGAGGCTATCGCCGAGTGCGAAGCCCGTCTGGCTTCATGGCACGGCGGCAACATGCGCAATGCCATCCCCTTCAAGGCCGAGACCGTGCTCACCCTGCCAAAGGAGAATGTGGCTGCCCTCAAGGAGATGTGCGACGAATGGAAGGACACATTCAACGACGAGTTCAAGGTCATAGAGCCGCAGGGCATTGAGGTGATAGTAGAAGACGTGGAGACGCCGAAGACAGAGCTGCCCGAGGAGATACAAGACAACATCGTCGATGCCATCTTCGCTTGCCACGACGGCGTCATCCGTTTCATTCCCTCCTACCCCAACGTCGTAGAGACATCGAGCAACCTGGCCATCATCGACATCGAGGGAGGCAAGGCCGGCATCAAAATACTGGCACGCTCGAGCCGCGAGGACATGAAGGGCTATGTGGTGACAATGCTTGAGAGCTGCTTCTCGATGGCAGGCATGAAGGTAGAGACTGCCGGCAGCTACGGCGGTTGGGACCCCAATCCCGACAGCGAGGCACTGCACCTGCTACTGAAGGAATACAAGGAGCTGTTCGGCCAGGACGGCATCATCCAGGTAGACCATGCCGGACTGGAGTGCTCCGTCATCTTGGGCAAGTATCCCTGGCTCGACGTCGTCAGCCTCGGCCCCACGATGAAGTCGCCCCACACCACCACTGAGCGCGCACTCATCGCCACGGTAGAGCCTTTCTGGCAGCTGCTGAAGAAGACACTCGAAGACGTGCCTGAGAAGTGATTTTTGTTGGACGAAGTGGGACGGAGTAGGAATGAATGGATCATCCTACTCCGTCCTCCAATACTACCCAAAATGAAAAAAATCCTCATCGCCGCTGGCGCCCTGCTAACACAGCAAGCACAAGCTGATGGTGAAATGCCGAAGGCCTCACCGGAACACCCGAACATCATCTTCATCCTGGCCGACGACATGGGCTATGGCGACCTGGCCTGCTATGGCAACCAGTATATCCAGACGCCGAACATCGACCGGCTGGCACGCACGGGAACAAGCTTCACGCAGGCATACGCCGGCAGCGGCATCAGTTCGCCGTCGCGCTGTGCACTGATGACAGGCCGCAACAGCGGCAACACCCGCATACGCGACAACCAGTGCTACGCGGGTGGACTGACAGGGCTGAAAATCAATCCGCAGGGCGACACCACCATCGTGCGCCGCGCTAACCTGCTGCCCGAAGACACCACGCTGGCTACTGTCGTCTCTGCCGGAGGCTATCGCACCTGTCTTGTGAACAAATGGCATTTGGACGGCTACGACCCGCAGGCAGCGCCCAACCACCGCGGCTTCCACGAGTTCTACGGATGGACCATCTCTACCGTGCACAGCAACGCACCGTACTATTACCCCTATTACCGTCTGCACGGCGACTCGCTCATCACCATCAGCGAGAACGAGCACGATGCACATGTGCGCCACAACACGGAGATATCGACCGACGACGCCATACAGTTCATCCACCGCAACAAGGACAACGCCTTCTTTCTCTTCCTCGGCTACGACGCGCCACACGAACCGTACAACATTGATGACACTTCGTGGTATGACGACCGTGGCGACTGGAGCGCCAACACCAAGCGTTATGCTGCCCTGGTCACCCACATGGACTATAACATAGGCCGACTGCTTGGCACCCTCGATTCGCTCGGTCTGCGTGAGAACACGCTCGTCATCTTCGCCAGCGACAACGGTGCAGCCGTCATGGCCCCGCTGAAGGAGCTGAACTGCGGCGCCGGTCTGAAGGGTCGCAAGGGTCAGCTTTACGAAGGTGGCATCCGTGTGCCTCTCATTGTCAACCAGCCAGGGCGCGTGCCGGCACGGCAGATAGAGAACCTCGTTTACTTCCCCGACTTCATGCCCACGCTGGCCGCGCTGACCCACAGCAAGAAGGGGTTGCCGCAGAAAAACGACGGCATAGACATCTCGCCGCTATTCTTCGGTCAGGACATCGATACCGACAGCCGCCCACTCTACTGGGAGTTTCCCGGCAAGCAGCGTGCATTGCGCTGGAACGGATGGAAAGCCGTCAGTGTGAAGAAGGGCGCACCCTTGGAACTCTACCGCATCAAAGAAGACCCCTGCGAAGAGCACAACCTGGCCGACCAATACCCGGAATTGCTGCAGCAAATGGAGCAGATGATGCGACAGCTGCGCACGCCCTCGCCCAACTATCCCATCGATGAATAGTACAGGTCAACTGCTATATCATTGCCTATAAAAAAAAACAAAAGCGACGGACTTCACAGCCGATCGCTTCTATCTTCAATAGGTATTAGTTCTTTTAAGGTAAAAAGATTGTTTTCAGGATAACGTTGCAAAGGTAAGCAATGTTTTTCAAAGTTGCAAACTTTTCTTAAACTATTTTTTAAAAAAAATGTTGTGCGGGAACACAATTTCTTGATGTAAGCTAAAAAATAGTTTTTATGGGTTAAAATGTTCAATTCTCCTCTTCTGTTGATGGTACGGTCACTTCCTCAGGGATGTCGTCGAAGGTGTCATCATAGTTACTGACGGGGAAGCGGAGGATGCTGTCCAAAGGATTGTAGGTCCTGACGCACTCATACTGGCTGGCGAGGATGGTGGGGTCTTTGCATGGCTCGAACTTTGCGTGGTAGTGGCTGAAGCGCTCGTCGCCGAGCACAGCCTGCAGGAATCGTCCGCAGATGGGCAGTGCTGTTCTGCTGCCCTGCCCCAGCTGGCCGGTACGGAAGTGGATGGCTCGGTATTCGCCGCCCACCCAGGCCCCGCACACCAGCCGCGGGCTGACACCCACGAACCAAGCATCGCTGTGGTTGTTAGATGTGCCTGTCTTGCCGCCGAAGTCGGTGTCGCGGAAGTTGCTCACATACTGCCGCAGGCTCCAACTGGTACCATTGAGACCGCCCATCAGCATCTGCTGCATGAAGAAGGCGCTGCGGTAAGGTATGGCCTCATGCTGCTCGTCATTGGCACGATAGATCTCGTTGCCGTCACGGTCGAGGATGCGTGTGATGAAGACGGGGTCGTGCACCTTTCCGTCGTTGGCAACAGTACAGTAGGCATCGACCAGCTCCAAGAGGTTGACGTCGCTGGCACCCAGAGCCAGTGAGGGCAGTTCCTCCAGGTGGCTCTTGATGCCCATCTTGTGAGCTGTGCGTGCCACATTGCTGATGCCCACCTCTTCGCCTAAGCGGGCCGCTATGGTGTTGACGCTGCGTGCAAAGGCCGTGCGCAGGGTCATCGTCGCTCCTGAAGCTGAGCCTCCGGCGTTGTGGGGGGTCCAATTGCCGCCTATGCGGTAGTTCATGTCGACGTAAGGCTTGCAGGGCGTCAGCCCAGCGTTCATCGCCTCGGTATAGACGAAGAGTTTGAAGGTGGAGCCAGGCTGACGCTGTGCCGTCACCTTGTCATACTTCCACGTGTCGAAGTCGATGTCGCCCACCCATGCCTTCACATGGCCTGTGTGCGGCTCCATCGCCACGAAGCCACAGTGCATGAAACGGGTGATGTAGCGCAGAGAGTCCATGGTGCTCATGGTGTCGGTCTTCACGCCATCATAAGTGAAGAGGCGCACCTCATGTGGTTTGTTCAGTCGCTTCCAGATGGAGTCAGGCTCGTCAGGGAACTGTTGCTCCAGCTGCTTATAGACCGGCAGCCGGCGTGCGATGTTCTCTATGAAGCCCGGTATCTCGCGATAGTATTTGTCTTGCCAAGGATTCATGCCCGCCCAGTGCTGGTTGAAGTTCTGCTGGATGGTCATCATCTGCTCATGAGCGGCCTGCTCGGCATATTGCTGCATACGTGTGTCGAGCGTGGTGTAGATTTTCAGCCCGTCGGCATAGGGGTCGATGGCGTGCGCCTTGCACCACTGATTCACCCGCTCCTGTAAGGCAGCACGGAAGTAGGGTGCCTGGCCGTCATTGACCGTCTCCACGTTGTAGTCAAGTATGATGGGCAATGCCGCCAGCGAGTCATATTCTACTTTGGATAGGTGTCCGTTGTTCAGCATGTTGCCCAGCACGATGTTGCGCCGTCGCAGGCTGTTCTCTGGGTTGAGGTGCGGGTTGTAGGTGGTGGTGGCCTTCAACATGCCCACGAGCAGTGCCGCCTGTTCGGTCTTCAGCTCGGATGGTGTGATGCCGAAATAGGTGGCACAGGCCGTCTTGATGCCGTAGGCGTTGGAGCCGAAGTCAACGGTGTTGGCATACATCGTCAGTATCTCCTCCTTGGTGAAGTTCCACTCCAGCTTCATGGCTGTCACCCATTCCTTGCTTTTCATCACGACGATGCCCAGTCCGGGAATCTTTCCCAACAATCCTGTGGAATACTGTGTGCGCACGCGGAAGAGGTTCTTTGCCAGCTGCTGCGTCAGCGTAGAGGCGCCGCGTGCGTCGTTGTGCAGCACATAGTCCTTCAGGGCAGCGAAGAAAGCCGGAATGTCAATGCCGTTGTGGTTGTAGAAGCGCTCATCTTCAGTATCGACAAGTGCATGCCAGAACACGGGGTTCACCTCTTCATACTTCACCGGCGTGCGGTTCTCGCTGAAAATCTTGCCAATCATCACTCCGTCGGCACTGTATATCTCACTGGCTTGGTTAGGACGGGTGCGCTTGATGGCATCCATGCTGGGCGACATGCCGAAAAGGCCGAAGAGGTTGATGTCGACCGCTCCCAGGTAGAGGATAACGAACAGGATGAATGACACGACGCCCGACAGGATCTTCACATACCACGGACGTCCCTTGAACAGGTGCACATACCACGAGAGGGCACGCTTTGGCCATTTCAGAATCCGCTGCAAGGAGTACTTATTCATAAATATGCTTAATGATTTGCTGCTCGTCGGCTGGCGAGAACCATGTTACTTGAGGATCTTTCTTAAACCACGTCAGCTGTTTGCGCGCATAGCGGCGCGTATTGCCTTTCATCCGCTCCACAGCCTCTTCAAGAGTCCAGATATTATTAATGTACGCGAACATTTCTTTATATCCCACCGTGTTCAGGGCATTCAGATGATGCCAGGGCAGCAAGCGGCGCGCCTCGTCGAGCAGCCCTTGCTCCATCATCGTGTCAACGCGTGCATTGATACGCTGGTAGAGTTCCTCACGTGGCAGCGTCAGAGCTATCTTCACGATACGGAACGGACGAGTGGAGAGCAGAGCGTTGGGGTTTTCTCTTTTCCTGAACGAGGTGTAGGTTCGGCCTGTCATGTGGCATATCTCAAGGGCATGCACCACGCGACGCGGATTCTTGCGGTCAACGATGGCCCAGTGCTCAGGGTCCAGGCGCCGCAGCTCCTCGCACAGAGCCTCCAAGCCCTCGTCGGCCAAGCGCTGCTTCATGGTGGCGCGTGTCTCGTCATCCACCGTCGGAATGTCATCAATGCCGTTGCACACCGCATCGATATACATCATCGAGCCGCCTGAGAGCAGGGCATAGTCAGATGTCTGGAACAGCTCATCGAGCAATGCCATCACCTGCTGCTCATACATCGACGCGCTGTAGTAGTCCTCCAGCCCCAGTGTGCCGACAAAGTAATGCCGCACCTGCCGAAGCTGTTCTTCGGTAGGTGCGGCAGTGCCAATTTTCAATTCACGGTAGATTTGTCGTGAGTCGGCGTTGATGATGGGAATGTGGAAGTGGCGGGCCAGGTTGAGGCACAGTGCCGTCTTGCCCACTGCTGTAGGACCCGTTATGACAATCAGCGTCTTCAAAGCTTAACAAGCTCAATCTCTCATTCTCTCACCTAATGATTCCCCTCTTTGAGTTTTCTATGAAGGAGCAGATATACTCCACTTCCTTCGACTCAGGATACTTTGCGCGAGCCTCTACAAGGCCATCCCTGATAATGCCCTGCGCATAGATGGTGCGATAGGTGTCGTGTATCATCTCGATGGTCTCAGTTGAGAAGCCACGGCGTCGCAGGCCGATGAGGTTGACGCCAGCGTAGCGGATAGGCTCCTTGCCGGCGATGATATACGGTGGTATGTCCTGACTGGTGCGGCTGCCGCCCTGTATCATCACATAGCTGCCGATGCGGATAAACTGATGCAGGAGCACCTCGGCAGAGATGATGGCGAAGTCGTCAACCTCCACCTCGCCGGCAAACTTCGTCGAGTTGCCGATGATGCAGCTGTTGCCGATGATGCAGTCGTGGGCAATGTGCATATTCTCCATCAGCAGGTTGCCGCTGCCCACCACCGTCTTGCCGCGTGAGGCCGTGCCACGACTGATGGTCACATTCTCACGCACGCTGTTGTTGTCGCCGATGATGCACAACGACTCCTCACCCTGGAACTTCAGGTCCTGTGGCTTCGTCGAGATGCTGGCGCCGGGGAAGAACTCATTGCCGCTGCCAATGCGTGCACCCGTATGGATGGTCACACTGTTCAGCAGACAGTTGTTGTCGCCCATCACCACGTTGGCATCAACGACGCAAAACGGCCCTATCACATTGTTGTCGCCAAGCTGAGCTTCAGGCGAGACGACGGCTAAAGGATGTATCTGATTCATGCTGTAGTTGTTTTGAGACTGCAAAGGTAAACAATTATCATGAGATTGCCGCCGCAACACGCTATCTTTTCTGTTTTTTTAATATCATAAGCCTTGATAATGTAAAAAATTATCGTAACTTTGCGCTCTGTAAGCGCGAACTTACTCTTTCTCAGCAAAAAACACTCATCAACACATGTATCACAAGTCACTCCTCCCTACCCTACTTGCCCTGTTCTTCACTGTGCAAGCCGCTGCCCAGGAGCTATACGTAGGTTCCTATAATATCAGGTATAAGAACGGCGACGATGCCGCCAACGGCAACGCCTGGCAGCAGCGCTGTCCTGTGCTGTGCGACCAAGTGAACTTCGAGCACCCTGACGTCTTCGGGGCGCAGGAAGTGTTGGAGGCACAGCTGAACGACATGCTTGCACGCCTTGACGGCTACGACTACATCGGCGTCGGCCGCGATGACGGCAAGACGAAGGGCGAGTATGCCGCCATTTTCTACGACAAGCAGAAACTGCACCTTGTGGACAGCGGACACTTCTGGCTCTCGGAGACGCCCGACAAGCCCAGCCTCGGATGGGATGCCGCCTGCATCCGCATCTGCACTTGGGGACTGTTTGAAGCTAACCCTGACATCAACCTTACCCCTAACGAAAGCATTCCTCTTAGTCCTCTCAATCCTCTACCACAGCAGTTCTATTTCTTCAATCTGCACATGGACCACGTTGGCGTGGTGGCCAGGCGTGAGGCGGCCAAGCTGGTGATGGAGCGCATTACGCAGATGGCTGGCGACGCGACCCCTGTGGTGCTGACAGGCGACTTCAACGTGGACCAGCATGACGAGATCTACACGCTCTTCACACAGTCGGGACTGTTGCGCGATTGCTACACCGACGCTCGGCTGCGCTTCGCTGAGAGCGGCACGTTCAACGGCTGGCATCAAGAGAGGAAGACCGACAGCCGTATTGACCATATCTTCGTCACCAAGCAGTTCACCATCGACCGCTACGGCATACTGACCAACGCCTACTGGACTGACCAGCGCCGTCTGCCCTCTGACCATTATCCGGTGTTTGTGAGGCTAAAGACCCACCACCAACCCCTCCCTGCAGGGAGGGGAGGAATTACCTCGAAGGCAGACAATACGGGCGTGCATGGTGATGCCCCCCCTACCTCACAGACGATTTTGTCCTTAAGCGGACAAAACCTTCAGGCCGGGGGTGGGGCTGTCAACCCCTTCATCGGCACTGGTGGCCACGGCCATGTGTTTCTTGGAGCCAACGTGCCCTTCGGCTTTGTGCAGCTCGGGCCTACACAGCATAACCAGGGCTGGGACTGGTGCTCTGGCTACCACTACAGCGACTCCATCATCGTGGGCTTCGGCCACTTACACCTCAGCGGCACAGGCATCGGCGACTTGGGCGATGTGGCGCTGCTGCCCGTCCTCGACCCTAAGCAGCAGGAGGTGAAGTTCTCGCATCGGGCCGAATATGCCCGGCCCGGCTACTATGCCGTGACGCTCGACAATGGCATCCGCGTGGAGCTGACGGCCACCGAGCGCACAGGCATGCACCGCTATACCCTACCCGCCGACGCTCAGCAAGGCTACATCAAGCTCGACCTCAATCAGGGCATCGGATGGGATAAGGTCACGAAGTGCAACGCCTTCCAGGAGAGTCCGACCACGATTTGCGGCTATCGTCGCTCCAATGGCTGGGCCAACGACCAGATGGTTTTCTTCGTTGCCGAGTTCTCACGACCAGTTGAAATAGTTGAACATCTACCCGGCATGATGGACTGTTCGGAAGCGGAAAGGCTTGCCAACGATCCGGAATACGGAAAGTTCAATGGTCAATGGAATCTTCGTTTCTCAGGCGGCGGCCAGCCGCTGTTAGTGCGCGTTGGCCTGTCAGCAGTGAGCCTTGAGGGTGCCAAAGCCAACCTGAAGGCCGAACAGTCCGGCTGGGACTTCCAGCGCACCGTGGCAGACGCTGGACGCAAGTGGGACGAACAGCTGCAGAAGATTCGAGTCAGCGGCGGCACGACTGATGAGCGCACCATCTTCTACACCGCTCTCTATCACACCATGACGGCCCCCTCAGTGTTCTGCGATGTTGACGGAAGCTACAGAGGAGCCGACGGCAAAGTGCATCAGGGCCTCACGCCTCATACCAACTACACCACCTTCTCGCTTTGGGACACCTACCGCGCCGCCCATCCGCTGATGACGCTCATCCACCCCGAGATGCAGGAGGACATCGCCACAACGATGCTCAACATCTGGCGCGAACAGGGCAAGCTGCCCGTGTGGCATCTCATGGGCAACGAGACCAACTGCATGGTGGGCAACCCAGCCATTCCTGTGCTGGCCGACCTCGTGCTGAAGGGACTGACAAAGCAGCAGGAAGTTGCCTTTGAGGCGATGAAAGCCTCGGCGATGCTCGATGAGCGCGGGCTGAAACTGCTGAAGGAATACGGCTATATACCCTGTGACCTCTTCGACGAACACGAGACCGTGGGCCGCGGCCTGGAATATGCGCTGGCCGACTGGTGCGTGGCGCGAGTGGCTGAGAAGCTGGGCAGGAAGGCTGACCAGAAATACTTCGACCAGCGGGCGCAGAGCTACCGCCGCTACTTTGACAAGCACACTGGCTTCATGCGCGGCCTCGACAGCCACGGCCAGTTCTCATTCACCGACCCGGCAACGCCCTTCAGTCCCTTCCATTCCGCTCCTAAGAACCGCGACTACACCGAGGGCAACGCCTGGCAGTATACCTGGCTCGTGCCCCACGACGTCCGCGGCCTTGTGTCGCTCTTCGGCTCCGAGCAGCGCTTTGTCAGCAAGCTCGACTCGCTGTTCATCGTCGACAGCGACTTAGGCGAGGAGGCGCCGCCCGACATCTCAGGTCTCATCGGCCAGTACGCCCACGGCAACGAGCCCAGCCACCACGTGCTCTACCTATATAATTATGTGGGCCAGCCGTGGAAGGGCGCCAAGCTCATTCGCCGCACCATGAACGAGCTCTACCGCAACGCCCCCGACGGTCTCAGCGGCAATGAGGATGTGGGGCAGATGTCGGCGTGGTACATCCTCTCGGCCATGGGACTCTATCAGCTAGAGCCGGCCGGCGGCAAGTACGTCTTCGGCTCGCCGCTATTCCCCGAGGTGACCATGCAGGTGGGCCACGGCAAGACGTTCACCATACGTGCCAACGACGTCAGCGCCGAGAACATCTACATCCAGAGCGCCCGGCTGAACGGTCGGCCTTACACCCGTTCCTACATTATGTACGACGACATCGTCAGCGGAGGCGTCCTCGAATGGCAGATGGGGCCGCAGCTATCCGACTTTGGCACCAAGAAGAAAGAAAGGCCATAGCAGATAATGAATTCAACTTTCATAAGTAATGGAGTTAAAGGAGTTAAGGGAGTTAAAGGAGTTAAAGACAATACTAATGCTATGGATTTCAACCCGAGACAAAGGCTTTTCATGGAGAGTCATTTGTCTTTAACTCCTGAAAGCGGAGCGGTTGCAACACTTGAATAATGAATTGACAACCTAATACTGATAATTATGAAACACAAGTATTTATCCCCCAGCCTGCAACATGTCGGTGCTGTGATAATGGCCGCACTGGCCATCATCGTCCTCTTTGCCTGCAACGGCAAGCACAAGCACAGTGATGACGATGAAGACGAAGACGAGACAGAAGTGACCGGCACCTTGCAGGTCGGCGACGCGCTGCTCAACGCCTTCAACCCCAATGTGCCCTTCGAGCAGAAAGGCCACAGCCGTGCGTTCAAGGTAAAGCCCCGTGAGGACATGATTGTCAGCGCCGAGGCTGGAGCCTTCGAGCGCGACGTGAACATCCGCGTGACCGACGTGCCTGCTGCTACGATGGACGCCCTGGACCGCCAGCTGGAAGGCAGCGGCACAACCATGATCTTTGCCTACGACCTCGATGCCGGTCTGCCGTCCGACTCTGTCATCCCCGGCAAGTACACCGTGAGCATCGACCTGCGCAAGCACAACATACCCGAGGAGCTCTATCCTCACTTCGTCATGTACCGTGTGGACGGCGACGGCTCCCTACAGCAGCTGAACGTACGCATCAAAGGTCACACAGCCACCTACATGGCCAGCCAGAACAGCATCACCTTTGCTGCCATAGCCATCATTACGGTCAAGGTGGCCCTCGGAGCGGCGGCTGTAGGCACTGCCGCGTATGTTGTTTCCCGCTATCCCGCCATATCACAGACCATACGGCGCAGGGTGGATGCCGGTGTCTGGCCCTCATCATGGTGGAAATGGGACGATGCCGTGTTTCTGCATGTAGAGGATGACTTCGGCAATTTCTACGTCAGCTACCGCTACAGCATGACTGAGAATGGCGACAGGGCAGAAGAATACGTAGCCAAGAAGAAAGACCTGGTGAAGATAGAGAAGCAGATGCGCAAGGATGCCACTGAGAAGTATGACCAAGAGCACCCGCAGCGCTTCCGCGGATGGTTTGACAGCAAGGAGGAAGAAGAGAAACGGCGCATAGGGCGTGAGGCAGAATACTACAACCTGCTCTCGAACAGTCCGAAGGTGCAGGAGCTGGCCAACGATGAGCTGTTTAACACTCCCCGCAGTGTCAATGACATCATCATGGCTTCCAAGCTGGCACACCGCTACTGCCGCACCATGCAGCACATGAAGCCGCTCAGCTATGAGTATGTCATCTATCTCACACCTCCTTTAGAGGCGTGGAAACAGGATGCTTGCCGCTTCCAGATACCCATCTATGACCCCTGCCTCATCATCAACTATAAGAACATCGTTGTCAACGGAAAATACAAGGAAAAAACCTACTGGACTTCCCTGAGCAAGCTTGCACATGAGACGATGCACCTTTACCAGATGGAATATGTGCTCTGTTCGCTGTTCAAGGACGACCGTTACCTGGAAGCAACAGGAGCCCTCATCGAGCCGCACTTCACCCAGTGGCTCATCGACCTGAATATCGGCGTGCCGCTGACCGACGCCTTCAGCAAAAAGGCCTCAGACCTGATGGGATATACCGAGCGCTACGAGAAACAGCTGCTGAGCAGTCCCTTAGACAAGCGTACACCCAGCTATAGCGGCGTGGACTTAGTGCAGCACACATGCGGATATATGTTGGCCGACCTGATGCAGTATCTTTGGGACCATCAGCCCAACCCCCGCGACACGCTCGACTTTGCAAAGATGATGAATCGCTACGCCTTACACAAGGGAGTGGTGAAATCGTTTGAAGACATCTTCGGCATAGAAGACGACCTCGCCTTCACGAAGTATTACGAGGGATTCTGCCAAAAGTTTATCAACGATATAGAGGGAAAACAGCATGCCTACAGGTTGCAGAATGCCGGCGACCATCTGGTGATGCCTAATGTGGAGCACACCCCCGACCACTGCGTCATGCGCGTGAAGAACCTGGGCGAGAAGGGGTCGCAGACGGGCTATCCCTTCATGGTGAACACATTCCGCATCATAGCCAAGGTGCCCAGCCGGGAGGTCCCACGCCAACGCTACAACCTCATGGCGGTAGCCTCGGAAAAGGTCAAGCCCTCAGAGATAAAGTTCACATTCCTCGATGGCGACCACTTTACTGAAGACCCCATGTGTTTCGTAGCCCCTCAGAGGCCCCCGATCTGTGGCTACGCAGCAGTGATGACACGCCCCGACAGCAAGGGATTGACCATGGGCGACAACTACTACTTTGACATCGTGGCACTCTATCAGCCTACAGCAACACCAGAAATCAAAGGCCCGTCGCTCGACAAGAAAGGCTTGGTGGTCAAGCCCAAGTGCACACCCCCGGAAGAGCTGAAGGGGAAAGGATATGTCACCGGCCTGCAGGTGGTGATGGTCAACAACAAGACGGACAACATGGTGTCATACGTGGATAAGGTGAAGGACTGGAAGAACGAGTTTGTGGCCGACTACGACAGGCTCGGCGTCAGCGACTCTGCCGACATTGACATCAGCCTGCGCTCACGCTGGTATTACGAGACGAAGCAGGGACAGCGCTACTTCTCGCCTGCCACCGACATTGTGAACTATCGCCGACAGCGCAACCGCGTGGAGCAGCACATTGAGCAGGACACCACCGTAGTGGCCGACGACCCCGGCATAGAGGGCGACGACGATCACGGACTGGCAGGACTGCTGGCCGACGACGATTACTATCTGTTGATGTGGGGCGGCGAGATGGGCGACATCTTCCCCAAGGAGGGAGAGAGCACACACTCCGGCGACAGGCAGGTGAAAATACACCTGAAGGCATGGGCCGACGGAGCCTTCACCATCGACGTGCCTGCCATCAACTTCACAGAGACGAAGGCTAACGGCTCGGAATTCATAAAATACACTTACACCGACATACACATAGAGGGAAAGGGAACCTTCAAGGGAACGGATGAATCGCAGTATTTTGAAATAACCAACATCACCATGCCCATGCAGACATTCCACCTCAACATGAACGGCGACGGTAAAGACAGCGGGGGAAGAAACGTGCACGTCAATGTGGACTTCTACTTCGACGTCAAAAGCGGCAATGGGGCTCATGTGGTGTTAGGCAATGACCGCAGCAGCGGAAAGATAGACAAATTCGGCATTGAGATACCGCATGTGATGATGAAAATCAGAGGCAGCGGAGGAGGTGAGAACGAACAAGGCGAAAGACCCTTCACCTTCGTCCTGGGAGGACAACAGACCCCGCCGGAACGATTCTATTAGGATATTTGGAGTTAAAGGAGTTAAGGGAGTTAAAGGAGTTAAAGACAATAGTTTTGCTAGTCTACATTATTCATGGTCATTCAATTGTTTTTTATAAAACACGAATTATCAATAATTTATCACGAATTAACCATTAATTTTTTATTTATGAATAATTCGTGTTTAATTCATGGTCATTCGTGTGAAAAAGAAAGAGTTAAAGACAATAGCTTTGCTATGGATTTCAACCCAGAGACAAAGGCTTTTCAAGGAGAGTCATTTGTCTTTAACTCCCTTAACTCCTTTACAAACTCCTTTAACTCCTGAAAACAGAGCGAAAATGGATTTGTCTTTAACTCCTTTAACTCCCTTAACTCCTTTAACTCCTTTAACTCAACCTGAATGAAAATACAAATAACATATAGGCGGACAAGCCGATTGTCACTGCGCATAGTGAAAAACGGCGATGTGCATGTGTCGGCCCCTATAGGCATGACGCGCGAAGAGGTGACGGCGTTCATCGAGGAGCAACGCCACTGGATCGAGGAGGCAAGGAAGAAGAACTACGAGCGCCAGAAGCAACGTGCAGCGTTCTTCAACCAGCTGCCCTTGGACACAGACAAGCAGATAGACGATTCTCTGGACAGGCTGAGGGCACTGATAGAGCCGATGGTCGAACACTACTCGAAGGTGATGGGCGTCGAACCGAGCATAGTCTACTACAAGCCTACCATCTCGCGCTGGGGTCAATGCAACGTGAAAGACCGCAGCATCTATTTCTCTGCCTACGTCCTACTGCTGCCCAAATGGTGCGTCGAGCACATAGTGGTTCACGAGCTGTGTCATCTCTTAGAGCCGAGTCACAACAACCGTTTCCACGCCTTGATGGACAAATATTTCCCCCGTTGGCGCGAGGCCCGACAAGAAACCCGCAGGATATGCAGCATGGCGGAAGACGATGGTCCGTAATTTTTCTTTTCATTTCGGACTCGTCGTCCGAAGCCTTCGGACGACGAGTCCGAAGCCTTCGGACAGAGTGTCCGAAGCCTTCGGACAGAGCGTCCGAAGCCTTCGGACTTTTTGGGGGATGCCAGACAGAGAAGAAAAAAGCAGGTTAGAACAAAAAAAGCACAGCCATTCCCCTCCTTTTCCAAAGGAGGGGTTAGGGGTGGTTTGTCAGAGATGTCCCAACCTATTTTTCTTCTTGCGGTTGTGACTGTGTTGACAAACTAAATATCGGCCATTTCCAAGCTTTACATCCAAAATTGGTGGGAGAATAGATATTTTGGGTTAATTATTGGGGCAATCAGTTTTTTTTCCTTACCTTTGTATGCTGAAAGAAAGACCAAAAACATGTCAACAGAAGAACTGCAGAAACGGACTACCGTAAACATTCAAGAGAAGGCTAACCTCATCTGGGCTATAGCCGATAAACTGGTGGGAACCTATAAACCTCACGAATATGGCAACGTCATCCTCCCCATGTGCGTCATCAAGCGTTTCTCCGATACGCTGTCACCCACTAAAGAAGCCGTCCTCAAAGCCAATAAGATGTGCGATGAGCGAGGGCTCGTGGTGAAGAAGGGCTTCCTTACCACAGCGGCCGGGTACGACTTCTACAACACCTCGCCCTTTACCTTTGAGGGGCTGCTGTCCGACGCCGAGAACATTGCCGACAACTTCCGCAGCTATCTCAATCACTTCTCCGAGAACGTGGTAGACATCATCGAGAAGTTTGACTTCGACAAGGAAATCACCAAGCTCGACCATAATGGCATTCTCTATAACGTCATCCAGGAGTTCTGCTCGAAGAAAGCCTATATGGGAGCCGATGAAATCAGTGCTGTTGATATGGGCTACATCTTCGAAGAACTTGTTAGGAAGTTCTCTGAGAGCTATGATGAGCAAGCTGGAGCCCACTTCACAGCAAGAGATATTATCTATCTGATGACTGAACTGCTTGTTGCCCCACAGCGAGAGGAACTGAAGGAAGAGGGCGTAACAGCTACCGTCTATGACATGGCAATGGGAACCAGTCAGATGCTCGACTGCTTGTCGGAGAAACTGTTGGAGATAGATCCAGATGCACAAATCACCGAGTTCGGTCAGGAACTGAACGAGCAGACCTTTGCCATAGCCAAGGCTAACGTGCTTATCAAGGGTGGTGATGCAGACAATATGCGTCACGGCAACACACTCTCTGATGACAAGTTCGAGGGCTATACCTTCGACTACATCATTTCCAATCCACCCTTTGGCATTGAGTGGAAGAACGAGCGCAAGAGCGTTGAGGAAGAGAACAAGAAGGGTGATATGGGACGCTTTGCCCCTGGTCTGCCAGCCATCGGTGACAGTCAGCAGCTGTTTATGCTAAACGGCATAGCCAAGCTGAAGGAAACGGGACGTATGGCAATCATCCAGAACGGTTCACCTCTGTTCAAGGGTGATGCTGGCAGTGGCGAGAGCAACATCCGAGGCTATCTGCTCGATAATGACTGGCTGGAAGCCATCGTGCAGATACCGAACGATATGTTCTACAACACAGGCATTGCCACTTACATCTGGGTGGTTACCAAGGACAAGTCGGTGGAACGTGCTGGTAAGGTGCAATTGATAGATGCCAGCAAGTGTTGTGAGAAGCGCAGGAAATCTTTGGGTAACAAACGCAATGAGTTTACCGACCGTTGCATTGACCTCATCAGCAAGGCTTATATGGCTTTTACCGATAGTGTGTATGAGGATGGCGAGCTTGTTGTTGAGAGCAAGGTGAAAGACAATGAGGACTTCAAGTACACCAAAGTGGTGGTGGAACGTCCATTGAAGGATGAGCAAGGCAATCCCATCCTGAAGAAGGGAAAGCCACAGCCCGACAAGAGCTTGAAGGACACAGAGAATGTTCCTTTCAAAGAAGATATTGAAGCCTATATGCAGAAGAACGTCTATCCCTATGCACCAGATGCCTGGGTAGATGCGAAAGCCAGCAAGATAGGTTATGAGATACCTTTCACAAGGGAGTTCTACAAGTATGTGGCTCCACGAAAGAGCGAGGAAATCTTTGCCCATCTGCAAGAACTGGAGAAAGAAGAGACAGCATTGATGGCTAAAATCATGGGAAGATGAGCAAAAAGTCGATACGTTTTTTCAACGACCGGGAAGTTCGTGCCATTTGGGATGAGGAAAATTCCAAATGGTGGTTCTCTATTGTGGATATAGTTGGAGCTATTACGGATAGTCCCAATCCTCGTAAATATTGGAGCGTACTGAAGACCAGATTAAAGAAGGCAGGAAACGAGTTGACTACACGTTGTAGTCAACTGAAATTAGTAGCTGCAGATGGCAAACGTTATGCCACAGATTGCTTCGCTCAAGACGACATTATTCAGATAGTTAGAGTAATCCCGAGCAAAAAGACAGAGGCTTTTCTTGACTGGTTTGTATATAGTGACAACTCCATAGATGGACAGAGCAAAAAGAAAGCATATACGCTTATGGAGAGCGGGCTGCTCGATACACTGAAACCTGGCACAGTAAAAGCTCTCCAGCAGATTCATGCCTACCTCTTTGGAGGACTTTACGACTTTGCAGGACAGATCCGCACGAAAACCATTTGGAAAGATGGAACACTGTTTTGTCGTGCAGAGTATCTGATGAAGAATTTGAGTCTGATAGAAGCAATGCCAGAAACCACTTTCGAAGAAATAGTCAGCAAATATGTTGAGATGAACGTGGCACATCCCTTTATGGAAGGCAACGGGCGAAGCACACGTATCTGGCTGGATTTGATATTCAAGAAGCGGTTGGGATTGTGTGTGGATTGGAGCAAGATAGACAAGAAAGCATATCTGGAAGCAATGAAGAGGAGTACTACCGATGCCTCACACATCAAAGCCCTGCTCCAAGGGGCAATGACCAATCGTATAGACGATCGTGAAATCTTCATGAAGGGCATCGACTATTCTTACTATTATGAGCAGGAGGACTAATCTATGGCAAGAGAATATAAAGATAGTGGCATCGAGTGGATTGGGCAGATTCCGAAGGAGTGGAGTACAGAAAGAATCAAGACCATTTTCTCCGAGCGTTCCGAATTATCTGATAGTGGTTCAGAGGAATTGCTATCAGTATCAGAGTATTATGGAGTTGCAAGTAGGAAAGAGAAAATAGACGATGGCGAATTCGTTTCACGAGCAGAGAGTCTCGTGGGCTATAAAAAGTGTTTTAAGGGCGATTTAGTCTCAAATATAATGCTTGCTTGGAAGGGAAGTCTCGGGGTGACCAATACTGATGGCATTGTCAGTCCGGCATACTGCGTTTACAAGCCTTCCTCCAGAATTTATCCAGAATACTATCATTATTTATTTAGAACATCCCTATATACAAGTATTTTCAGGTTATATTCAAAAGGAATTATAGATAGTAGGCTAAGGCTCTATAGTCCTTATTTCTTCGGCATAACGACATTAATTCCCCCTCTATCCGAGCAGCAAAAAATAGCAGCCTATTTAGATAAAGTATGTGGTGAAGTGGATGAAATGATTGCACTTCAAGAACAGATGATTGAGGAACTGAAAGCCTATAAGCAATCCGTCATCACCGAGGCTGTCACTAAAGGTCTCAATCCCGATGTCCCAATGAAAGACAGTGGCATTGATTGGATTGGAGAGATACCTGAACATTGGGATGTTAAAAAGGTAAAATATATCGCAGACAACATTTCAAAGGGAAATGGTATAACCAAGGAAGAGGTGTTTATTGATGGTGATGTTCCGTGCGTTCGTTATGGGGAAATATATTCCAAATACAATGGGGCTTTTACTCAATGCTTCTCTCTAACCAAGAGAGAGATTATTCAAACACCACGATATTTTTATAAAGGGAATCTATTATTCGCTGGAACGGGAGAGCTGGTAGAGGAAATAGGAAAGAACATTGTATATTTAGGAGAAATACCGTGTTTAGCTGGTGGGGATATAATTATTTTGGCTCATTATCAGGAGCCTTCGTTCTTGAACTATGCTTTAAATAGTTTCTATGCCCAAACACAAAAAAGTAGGAGTAAAGCCAAACTAAAGGTTGTTCATATTTCTGCTTCTGAAATAGGAAGTATAAGAGTTTTGTTACCTCCTCTCTTCGAGCAAAGTTCCATAGCCTCCTTCCTCGATGCTAAGTGTTCCGATATCGACTCTCTGATAGCCATTAAGCAGCAGAAGATTGAGGAACTGAAAGAATATAAGAAATCCGTCATCTATGAATATGTAACTGGTAAAAAAGAAGTAGTATGAGAAACAATTCTCAGATATTTCATGGCGAGTGGTGGGTGCCTGCAGTGGCAGATCGCGACACCCAAATGACATT
>JAEEPZ010000052.1 GCA_016285055.1 Prevotella sp. | reverse complement strand
CGGACTGTCTGTCCGAAGGCTTCGGACTGTCCGTCCGAAGGCTTCGGACTCGTCGTCCGAAGGCTTCGGACGATTTTTCCGTGTAGCTGTAAAGAGACATGCCGCAAAAGTAACTTATTCCCCCCCTTGGAAAGGGGGGGCAGGGGGGGATGAAACTCTGCGCAGATGGATCCCCCTCTAACTCCCCCTTTTCAAGGGGGAGAATTGAGTTACCGCAAGCCTTTGATTGTATCTATCATGACACATTCTTATGAGGAGCCGGTTTGCTTCTATATTGGCGTGCACACTATCGGGTAATTGCGGATAATCATTAAAGAAAATTATAGTCGCCGCCGCTCCTCCTTCCCGTACAAGGGCGTGAGAAGCGGCGGAGATATTTTCGTAAATGTGGCTGAAGGGGGAGAATGGGCTCCCTTCATTCCTTTAAGTCAAAACGTAAAGGATAAGTAGCTCTGCTGCCGATTACTGCTTCAGCTTGAAGGAGTTCTCAATGCTGCTGATGTCGTCCTTGAAGGCCTGGTCTACCTTGAGTCGCTGCTGCACGGCGGTGCAACTGTGCAGCACGGTGCTGTGGTCGCGTCCGCCGATGAGCTGGCCGATGCGCGAGGCCGGCATCTTCGTGTATTTCTGTGCCAGGTACATCGAGACCTGCCTCACCTGCACGTATTCGCGCTTGCGGCTCTTGCTGAACACGTTCTGCTGCGTCACGCCGTAGTGGCGGCATACGGCTTCGAGGATGTCGTCGATGGTGAGCGGATGGTTGTCGGTCTTCACGGCGCGCTTGATGATGCGCTCGGCCAGGTGCATGTCCACAGAAGTGTTGTAGACGATGGAGTAGGCCATGAGCGAGTTGACCACACCTTCCAGGTCGCGCACGCTGTCGTTGGCGGTCTGTGCGATAAACTGTATGACGTCGGCGGGAATCTTCAGGCCGTCGTGGCGGCACTTCGAGTTGAGGATATCGATGCAGAGCTGTATGTTGGGCTTCTCCAGCTCGGCAATGAGTCCGCAGGAGAAACGCGTCAGCAGACGGTCCTTCACGCCCTCAAGGTCTACGGGCGGGCGGTCGCTGGCCAGCACAATCTGCTTGCCCAGGCGGAACAGGTGGTCGAAGATGTGGAAGAAGGTGTCGAGAGTCCTTGGCGAGTTCGCCCACTCCTGTATGTCGTCGACGATAAGCACGTCGATGGTCTGGTAGAAGTTGATGAAGTCGTTGGTGGTGTTGCGGCGCACTGCATCGGTGTACTGCACCTGGAAGAGTCGCGCCGACACGTAGAGCACGCGACGTCGCGGGTCCAGTCGCTTGCACTCCACGCCGATGGCATTGATGAGGTGGGTCTTGCCGCAGCCCGACGGCCCGAAGACGAAGAAGGGGTTGAACATCGACTTGCCGGGATGCTGCGCGATGTTGATGCCTACGGTGCGCGGCAGTTTGTTGCTGTCGCCTTCTATGAACGATTCGAAGGTGTTTCTGGGGTCCAGCTGCGGGTTGAGCTCCTGCGGCACGGCAGCGTCGAGCACCGTCGGCGACTGGTTGCCGCGTGTGGTGGCAGCCGGAGCGTCGATGTCGGCAGGGCGCTCGCCCTCCATGTCCACCTTCTTGCCGTTCTCGCGGTCAACGACGAGGCGGTAGGTGAGCTTGACGTTTGCCTTGAAGCTGTTGTTGAGGGCCCAGGCCATCAGGCGGACGTAGTACTGTTCCAAGTACTCGTAAATGTACGGGCTTGGAACCTGCACCAGCACCGTCGAGAGCTGTTCGTCGTAGCTCTCGAAGACGATGGGCTCGAACCACGTCTTATATATCTGCTCTGTGACGTTCTGCCTGATAAGATGCAGGCAGCGGTCCCAGAGTTCCTGATGACTCTTCTGCATGATGACTTTTGACTATCTTAGGAAAGTAGCGTTTCTCGGTTTGCCGTCTGCGTTTCCGCTCGCGGTGTTTGACTTTCCGAGTGCAAAGGTCGCAAAAAAAAACGAACCGTGCAAATTGCCCGTTTTTCCCCGATGTGTTTACAAATGCTGTAACGTCCTCTTTCAACGTCAATTATGGTGTTTCACGTTTTTTCGCCTATTTTTGCTCTTGCAGGATTCAAAGCCTTTGTCTTTCAGTGGTTTGTGAATGGCAAAATCGGGCTTTACGGGCTGTTGCTTATTTAGACAAAAATAAAATTACTTATCTTTTTTGCCAAAAACGGAGACGTTGATGTAGCGTCGCGGATGTGCTTTGAAATCAATGAGTAGCGAGTCAACATCGCGCATGGTGGCTGTGATGTTCTCGTAGAGGCGTGCATCGTTGAGCAACATTCCCATGGTGCCTCGGGGGCTGTTGAGCGCGGCGGTGAGCTGCTGCACGTTGGCCAGCGTCTGGTCTACGCGCTGCATGGTGGCCTGCAGGTCGAGCTGCGAGAGGTTGCCGGTCAGCGTCTGCGTGTTGTCGAGTATTCCCTCGGCCTTTGTCATCATCTGCGGCACTTCGCGGTTCAGTCGTGCCGTGAGCTGGCTCAGCTGGCGGGCGGTGGTGTTCAGGCTGGCAGTCAGCTCTTCCGTGTGGTGCAGTGTGTTGGCCAGTGCCGGGTCGGAGACGAGTGTCTGCAGGCTGACGAGGATGGTGTCGAGCTTAGGCAGCATCGCTTCCACCTGCGGCATCATCTGGGCAGCCTTGTCCATCAGACCCTTCTGCACCTCGCCGTCTATGGTGTCGCCCTTCGCTAAGACACGGCTTGTGGCAGGGCCGAGGCGCAGCTCGAGCTTGACGTTGCCTATGAAGTCGCTAACAATCTCGGCGTGCGAGCCCTCATGGAGTTGCAACTGTGGGTCGAGGTCGACGGCAGCTACGATGCAGTCGGGATTCGAGTAGTCGTAGTTGATGCTTGTCACCACGCCCACACGGTAGCCGTTGGCATAGATGGGGCTGGAGGCCGACAGCCCGCTGATGTCGTTGAAACGGATGTAGTAGCCCTCGTTAGAGGAGAACAGCGACATGCCCTTGAGGAAATGCATGCCTATGAACAGCACGATGATGGCCAGGATGGCTACCAGCGCAATCTTTACTTCTTTGGTGAAAAACTTCATATAATGCTTAATGCTTAATGCTCAATGCTTAATGATTTATGCTTAACGGTTGCGGCGGAACTCCTCGATGGCGGCGTTGACATCCATGCGCTCGCCGTCCTTGAAGGCTATGATGAAAGCCTGCGGAAACTTGCTGAGTATGTTTTTGCGCAGCTGTTTGATTTCGTTATAGTTCTCCGAGGCTCCCACCGTGTATTTCCACAGGTTGCCCTCCTTGTAGCTCTCCACGCCCTGCAGACCCTTGAACTGGCGGTTGGTGGGTGCGAGCTGGCGGTCGCTGGCCATGATTTGAACTTTGAAGATGGGGGAGGTGGTGGTAGGTGTGGTAGGTGTGGTAGGTGTGGTGGGTGCGGTGGGTGTAGTAGGTGTGGTAGGTGAGGTAGGTGCGGTGGGTGTAGTAGGTGTGGTAGGTGCGGTAGGTGTAGTAGGTGAGGTAGATGTGCGTTTGTTCTTATACGCCACGAAAGCCTGATAGATGCCCTTGCCCATCTTGTCGACGTTGGCCTGGTTGGTGAGGTAGGCGGCTTCTGAGGCGGTGGTGATATATCCCAGCTCGATGAGGCAGGCGGGCATAGATGTCTCGCGCAGCACGAGGAAGGCATCCTGCTTCACACCTTTGTTGGGGCGTCCGGCGGTGGCGCACACATTCTTCTGTATGAGCTGAGCCAGCTCCACACTCTCGGCCATGTTTGTCTCGTTGACAATGTCGAAGATGATGTAGCTCTCGGGCACGCGTGGGTCGAAGCCGGCATAGTGCTCGCGGTAGTCGCTCTCGATGGTGATGACCTCATTCTCGCGCATGGCAGCGCTCCGCTTCTCGTCCGAGCGGCGCATACCCATGGTGTAGGTCTCCATGCCTGAGATGGGCTTGCGGCTCTCCACCGAATTGGTGTGGATGGATATAAACACGTCGGCCTTGTTCCTGTTGGCAATGTCGGCACGCTCGTGCAGGGGGATGAAGACGTCGGTCTTGCGGGTGTAGATTACCTTCACGTCGGGACAGTTCTGCTCCACCAGCTTGCCGAAGGCCAGAGCCACGCTGAGGTTGATGCTCTTCTCCTTGGCATGGTTGGCGCAGGCACCGCCGTCCTTGCCTCCGTGGCCGGCATCGATGACGAGCACAAACTTGTCCTTGTCGGCTGCAGGGGAAGGGAGAAGTGAGAAGCAAGAGGTAAGAAGTACCAGCAGCACCTTCACCATCCACATGGTCTTCCATCGAGTGGTATTATTCATATTGTTATACGTTGTCATCTTTTCTCTTACAGCGGATTTCCACGCCGGCGCCAGCACAATCGACACCCATTGGCGGGTTTTCCTTCGTCAGCTTCAGGTCAACCGACAATGCCTGTGGGAAACGGTCAAAGATGGCGTTGGCAATGCGCCCGGCCACATGCTCCAGCAGGCGCGAAGGCTTGGCCATCTCTTCCTTCACCACCTCTGCCACGTCGGCATACGACAGGGCATGTCCGAGGCTGTCGCTCTCCATGGCTCTATAAATATTATAATGTACGCGCACGTAGACAAGAAACCATGCACCCACGCGCTGCTCCTGCTCCATGACGCCGTGGTGGGCATAAAGGCGCAAGTCGTTGATGAAAATGGCGCTGCTCTTCAGTTTCATATCTCGTTGCTGTCGTTTGTCTCGGACTGTCCGGGCAGATATTTCTTCAATGCCCGCTCCACGCCGTTTTTCCACGTGTTGATGCTCTCGTCCTTCAGCTGAAGCGAGGCCACGAGGCGGATGACGTGCTCTAAGGGCATACGGTAGCGCAGTACGCCGGAGATGAGCTTGGCGTAGTTCCAGTATTCGGGGTTGAACTTCTCCGACAGTCCCTCAACGGTAATCTTGTAACCCCGTGTGTTCTCAAACTGGAAGTCGTAGCGCTTCGTACCGTCGCTGTTCACCTGCTTCACAATCTTGCCCTTGCTCACCGACTTGGGCAGCATGATGCCTTCGTCGTCGTCCTGCAGGCCGGTGAAGATCTCGTAGGGATAGCCGTCGAGCAAGCCTACCAGCGCCACCCACTTCTCTTTGTTGTTCTGGAAGCGCACCACGTCGCACTCCAACACCTGCGGGCGCACCTCTGTCACCTGCGGCCTGGCCTCTACGGGCAGCGGCGTCTCGGCGGCCAACGTGCGCAGATGAGCCAGCAGCCGTGCGGCTTGCTCCGCACTGACGGGCTGCTCGGTGTTCTTGTCCATATCGGCCAGCCTGACAGCCAGACGCAGCTCGCCACCCAGCACGTTCATCCATGCCGTCAAAGCTTCCTGACCAGGGTTCTGTTGCTGTTTTTCCATCGTCGTCATGCTTCTTGTCGCAATTCTGCTGCAAAATTACGAAAAAAAGTAAGATTTAGGCATTTCGAATGGGAATTTTTTCGTATATTTGCACAGTTTTTTTACATGATAGGCTTATGAAAAACCTACGCACACGGCGCACCATCCGCCGATACAGTGACCGTCCCGTTGACGACGGCCTGCTGGGGCGGCTCCTCGACGAGGCTTCGCGCACCCAGACGATGGGCAACCTCCAGCTTTATAGCGTTGTCGTCACCCGCTCGCCAGAGATAAAGGAGCGGTTGGCCCCCGCACACTTCCATCAGCCCATGGTGACGCAGGCCCCCGTGGTGCTCACCGTCTGTGCCGACTTCAACCGCACCTCGCAGTGGGCGCGCTGCCGACAAGCCGAGCCGGGCTACGACAACTTCCTCTCGTTTATCAACGCCGCCACCGACGCGCTGCTCTACACGCAGACGCTCTGCTGCCTCCTCGACGAGGAAGGTCTGGGCTATTGCTTCCTTGGCACCACCGTCTACCAGCCCATGAGCATCATCGAGACGCTCGGCCTGCCCCAGCTGGTGATGCCCGTGGCCACGCTCACCGTCGGCTGGCCTGACGAGAATCCGTCGCAGTCAGACCGTTTGCCGCTGAAGTCCTTCATCCACAACGAAACCTATCAGGACTATACGCCGCAGGACATCGACACCTATTATTCCTATAAGGAGGGCCTGCCCGAGAACCAGCAGTTTGTGGAAATCAACAACAAGCAGACGCTGGCGCAGGTCTTCACCGACATCCGCTACACCCGCAGCGACAACGAGGCAATGAGTCAGGGCCTGTTTGATGCCCTGCGTCATCAGGGATTCCTGTAAGTTCTAGTGATTGAGCCAACATTAAATAGTAAAATAATGATGGTAAATAGTAAAAACAATGCCCAGCCACTCCCCTATGGGAGGTCCCTTGTAGGGGTTACAAGTGAGGGAGCGGCTGCGCCATTGTTCAAAGTGGTGTCGGACTTTTTTAAAGTGGACTCATTGATTTGGTTTCACGAAATGACTAAGGACATAGAAGTCTGATTCCTTATGTGTTTTCGAGTCAGTTCCAGGCATCACCGTGAATTATAAATAGATGATATGAAACTTATTAATTTTACTAGCATTTTATGGCTTCTTTGCACGGCAATGCCCTTCTTTGCCCAGACAAAGCTGTCTTTTGAAAATGAGGCTTTCTTCAAAATGATTATTCCTCAACTTGATGAAGGATATACAGTGACATTGAATGTAAAAGGCAGGAGTATGATGCCTTTTATTAAGAATGGTGAGAAAGTCCTATTGGAGAAAGTTGTGGATTTTGAAGTAGGTGATATTGTCCTTGCACATCTTCCAGAGGTGCGTTATGTCTTGCATCGCATCATTTCATGTTCGAATAATTCTGTTACGCTGATGGGAGATGGTAATATCTTTGGTGGGGAACATTGTCCTATAGATAGCCTGAAGGCCGTTTGCAGGTTTAAGTATAGTAATGATAACAAAATGATTTCACTGACCTCTAATGTTCAGATGGCGAGGTCTGAACTATGGAGGAAATGTATCGTTCAGCGTGATTCTCTTCTGTCTGCATATGCTCCAGACAAGGAAGAGACCTTCTGGAGAGAACTCTTCCATACATGCCTTACATCAGGAAACAAGTTCACAATGTCTATTCGTCCGACTTTTATATTGAAAGAAATAGATCACAAGATGTTTTTGCTCCCTATGGATACGAAGCTTGTGGACTTTGCTTCATTCATTTCCTTGAATGAGAGTGCCTTGTTCCTATATACCAAAATGAAAGGCAAAGTGTTTAATATTGATACTCTTGTCAAAACCTTGCTTGATGAATATGAGGTGGACAGGTCTGTTGCTACAAAGGACTGTATCAGCCTATTGGAGGCGTGGTTTGCTAATGGTATTATTGGAATTGAGAACGAATAGCTCTGACAGGTAGTAAGGGTCAACTTCGGAGGTTCTGACGGATGCTACTCAGGTCATCGCTGCACACGTTCTTGCTACATGCTCTCTACCTCCCACTCCTCTGTGGTTCCGGTCTTGCTGGAGAACGAGACGCCAAGGAGAAATAATTTGCGAGGGTCGGCATCGTAGGCTCGGGCGTAGCCACGGTCTTTGATTTGTTGCAGGGCCTCTTCAGCGGTGCCGTCAAGCTTGAACTCGAAGATGTAAATGTATTTAGGCGTCTCGATAATGCAGTCGGCGCGGCCCTCGGAGAGCTGCTTCTCCGTATAGACAGTGTAACAGGAGATGAGGCGCATCAACAGGTAGAAGGTGTAGTGAAAATATTGTTCCCGCTGCTCCTGTTCCTTTTTCGGCCGCATGGAGTATGGCGTTTCGGCGAGGAAAGACGTGAAGAGACGGCGCATCAAATCGAGGTCGGCTGACTCTAAGGCTATCACCATTCTCGCCACCCATGACTTGGTGTCCTCCGTCGGCTGCACATAGTTGCTCATCAGCAGCGTGGCCAAACCCTCGCGTACCTCGCGGTTGGGGAAGTCGAGCAGATAGGTGTTGAAGCGGCGGTCCACCGCCTTGATGGTGAGGTATCCGCTCTGGAAGATGATGGGCAGGGGCATTGCCGCGTCCGCCTTGTAGTCGATGAATGTCTTCTCGTCATACCACTGCCCAGTGTATTTCATCACGTCCTCGCTACACTTCGAGAGCAGGCGCAGCAGGAAGGATGGCGTGCCAGAGGTGAACCAGTAGTCCTTCATCTTCAGGTTTGCAAAGACGTTGAGGATGCTGAAGGGATTGTACACATCCTTCAGCTTCTGACTGAAATGGTAGCCGTCGTACATGTTCTTCAACTGCGTCTTCGTTTCCTCCACAGACAATCCTTGCTCGTCGGCCAACTCCTCAATGGGGCCGGCAAAGACGGTATAGAGTTCCTCCTCGGTGATGCCAAGCAGTGTGTCGAAGCGGTGGCTGTAGGAGATGTCATCGGGCTGGTTGACACCGCTGAACATTGACACCTGCGAGAATTTCGTGATGCCTGTCATCAGTACGAAGCGCAGGTGGGCGTCGGCGCCCTTGAAGGTGGAGAAGAAATTCTTCAGCTCTTCGCGGTTCGCCTCCAATTGCGCCTCGTCGCCGGGCTTGCCAGTCTCCAAAAGGTCGACCAGGGGCTTGTCGTATTCATCGACGAGAACCACTGTCTGTTTGCCAGTTTTGTCGTGTATTTTCTCCAAGAGGTGGGCTAAGCGGCGCGGGGGATAGAGCACGGGCCCTGTTCCATCGTGTTCCATCAGCGGTGCGATGCCATAGTCCTGTTCACCCTTGCCGATGACATCGAGGATGTAGTCGCGAAGACCGTTGGGTGACTTATGCTCGCTCAGATTAAAGTCGAACACGAACACGGGGTACTGTTGCCACTCTGTCTCCAAATCCATCATCTTCAGTCCCTCAAACAGGTCGCGGCGCCCCTCGAAGTAGCATTTCAGGGTGCTCACCAGGAGGCTTTTGCCGAAGCGGCGCGGACGGCCGAGGAAATAGATGTGGCCGCGGGTCAGCTTATACACCAGCTCTGTTTTGTCAACATACACATACCCGCCCTGACGGATAGTGGCGAAGTCTTGTACACCAATAGGGTAGTTCAGCATGGCTCTTTTCGATTTTTCTGCAAATATACGAAAACTATTCCACACGGCAAACTTTTCCCTCCTTTTCTTGCATAGTGATGAAAAAAAACTATTCTCACGTCGTGAAAATGATAATCACGGCGTGAGAATAGTTTTGTGGGTATTAGAAATACAGCGCGAGGAAGAATGCTATGCTCGCTCTATCCATGCAATGGTGTCGCCCTGGCGAATCTGTTGGCCGGGCTTGACACTGATGTCTACCAGCTTGCCGCCAAGGGCAGCGGGTATCTCGACAATCTCGCCCCACTTCGTCTGAAGGTAGCAGAAGGTGTCGCCCTCCTTGTAGGTCTGCCCGATGAACGGCTCGATGCATGGTGCCAATACTCCCTCGCCGCCGAAGCTCCAGATGAGCTGACCGGCCAGCGGGCTCTTCACGGCGTCGGCCTTGGCGTGCTTGAAGGCTGCCAGCTCTTCGGGGCTGATCTTTGCGCCGCCCAGCTTGGCATCCTTCGCCTTCTGTATGTCGGCTAAGAGCTGCTTCTTGGCCTGGCCGCTCTTGAACGGACGGTACTGCTCGGGGTGCATGGCCAGCTCGAACAGCTCCTCGTTGTCCTGGCCGTAGTCCCAGCCGTTGTCGTCCATCTCTTTTCTGAAGCCGTCGAGGGCGTTGGGCAGCAGCGTGTGGGGGTCGACATCGGTGAACTCGCGGCCCTGCTTCTTGGCCAGCTCGACGAACTCGGGGGCGATGGTGCCGGGCACCTTGCCGCTCTTGCCGAGGATCATGCCCCAGATGGCATCGTCCATCATCACGTAGCGGCCCTTGCCCTGCTCCATGGTGAGGAGGTTCATCAGGGCGATGTTCTTCGTGTACTGCGAGAACGGCGTGACCAGTGGGGGATAGCCCACGCGCGGCCATACGTACTCCACCTCGTTGAACAGCTTCACCAGCATGTCGTCCATCGTCAGCTCCGGCTCTCCCTTTGCCGTGCGCAGCTTGTTGATCATCTTCTGGATGGGTCCCAGGTCGGCCATCATCGAGCCCATCATGCCGCCGGGCAGTCCGCTGCCGAGCAGCAGGCTCGACATGTGCTTGTTGGCAGGATTGATGAAGTAGCCCAGCCAGTCGTCGATGAACTCCTGCGTCAGTGTGCGGGCCTGCATGTAGGCGTTCATGTTGAGGTCGGCCACTTCGAAACGCTCGTTCTTCAGCATCGACTGCACGGAGATGATGTCGGGATGCACCTTGCCCCAGCTGAGCGGCTCGATGGCGGTGTCGATGATGTCGGCGCCGTTGTTGCACACCTCGAGGATGCTGGCCATCGACAGACCCGGTCCTGAGTGACCGTGATACTGTATGATGATGTCGGGGTGCTTCGTCTTGATGCTCTTCGTCAGTGCGCCGAGCAGTGCGGGCTGTCCGATGCCTGCCATGTCCTTGAGGCAGATCTCCTCGGCGCCAGCGGCGATGACCTCGTCGGCAATGGCTGAGTAGTACTCCACGGTGTGTACAGGGCTGGTGGTGATGCAGAGCGTGGCCTGCGGAATCATGCCAGCAGCCTTGGCCCACTTGATGCTCGGTATGATGTTGCGTGTATCGTTGAGGCCGCAGAAGATGCGGGGAATGTCTACTCCCTGAGCCTTCTTTACCTTGTACATCAGCTCACGCACGTCGTCGGGCACAGGATACATGCGCAGGGCGTTGAGGCCGCGGTCGAGCATGTGTGTCTGGATGCCCACCTCGTTGAAGGGCTTGCAGAAGGCGCGCACGGCCAGGTTGGGGTTTTCGCCGGCCATGAGGTTCACCTGCTCGAAGGCGCCGCCGTTGGTCTCCACACGGGCAAAGCAACCCATGTCGATGATGACGGGGGCGATGCGCTCTAACTGATCCTTGCGAGGCTGGAACTTGCCGCTCGACTGCCACATGTCGCGGTAGACAAGGCTAAACTTGATTTTTTTCTTTCCCATAGTCTTATATTTTTGGTATTTTGGTTTTTAGTGATGCAAAGGTACGAAAAAGTTTAGAGTTGAGAGTTTAGAGTTGAGAGTTTTTTTCTTGTTGACAGCGTGAAAAAAAGTTAAGGGAGAAAAGATTACCCCTAACTCTTCACTTCTAACTCTTAACTATTCACTAACTTTGCGCCTAAAAAGAATAGAACACCATGCAGATGAAGCACTTCTCACTCTTTGCTCTGCTGATGGCAGCCTTGACGATGACAGGCTGCGGACGGCGGGCAGACCATCATTTTGTGGCTCAAACACACCCTGTGGACAGCAACGACAGCACGCTCTATGGTCTGGTGTGCGACGGTAGCAACGACTCCATCCTTGTTTACCTGCCCGACCCCTACGACGGATCCGATCCCGACACCCTCGACATACTCAATGCCACGCGCCAGCATCAGGTCTTCGGTCGCATGCAAGTGGGCGACCGTGTGGCCATCATGCGCGACACCGTGGGGCGCAACAGGGCATCATTGGTCATCGTCACGCAGGACTTACAGCAGCAGTGGTGCTACAAGGTGAAGCCACGCATACGCCGCAGGGCTGAGCTGGTGAACGACAGTGTCGGCCTGACCTACTGGGAGTTGCCCGACTCGTTGCAGGAGCAGCTCATGGCTGAGCGCGAATATGGCTTCACACTGAAGGCCGACAGCATAGCGATGCCCGTCGGCATGAGGCAGGTCAGCGCCGACGAGGGCAGTCCCGTGGAGTATCCGCCACTGAAACGCTACCGTCAGTGGTACATCAGCAACGGCCGTCTGCTCTTAGTAGAGACCAGCCTCGACTCTTTAGGCAATCTGATGCCCGTCGCCATGGATACCGCCCAGCTGGTAGAACTGACGCCCGACACCCTCGTCCTCCGCATGGCCGACGGACTGCATGGCTACTACAGCAAGAAGGAATGACTTTTCTTTCGGGAGTAAAAAGGGGAAGTTAAATTGGCTCTTCTTCATCCCGCTCAATCTGGGACATGATCTTTGCCTTGGCCACCTTGTGCATTTTGACACAGAATAAAATGAGGACGAGGAAGCTGAAGCCACCAATGGCAGTGCTGACCATGCCGCTGAAGCAGAGAGCATCATAAATGCCATGAGCGGCAACGGGCACCAACAGGATGCAGGCAGCCATCTTCCTGGTATGATTGACGAAATGGTAGACGGAGTAATAGAACCCCATCAGCACGGCGAAAGCATAATGGCCAGGCACAGCCAAAAGAGAACGGATGATGCCGACAGCCAACCACTCCTCTTCACTGTCGAGAACATAGAAGACGTTCTCAAAAGCAGCAAAGCCAAGACCGACACAAACTGCGTAGATGATGCCGTCGAAATGCTCGTTGAAATAGGGATTCTTACGTAGAATCATCCATAGTGCTAAGAGCTTGGCTGACTCTTCAGGTATAGCCGCCAAGAAGAAAGCCTGTGCTGTGGACTCTATAAGGTTGGTGGGATTTTCTCCTCTGAAAAGGATTTGATGAATACCCACTTCCACGAAGGAAACCGGTATGCAGATGATCACTCCCCATAATACGGCTTTCAGCAACTTTCCCACAGGTTCTTTCTGTGGGTCTTTCTTCCAGGTGTAAATCCAGAGCAGGATGGCAGGAAGGAGAGCAACAGTGAGAGCAAATACGGTGTTCATGTCCTTTTCTTGTTTTTGCTGTGAAGATAATCAGTATTTTTTGTCTTGTAAAGAATCTTGGCCTCAGTCATTGCTTTCCAAGCTTTTTGCCATTTCTTCCAACTCGTCCAACCGCTGCCCTAACTCTTCCAACCGCTGGTCCTCATAGTTCAAAGCTGTGCCATATCGGCTTATTTCTTCGTCCAGGCGCTTCATCTCTTGCATTTGAAACTGTTCATATTCTTCCTGCGACAAATCGAGTGGCGTGCCGTTGGGAAAGTGCGTCCATTTCTTTGCCATCTCGAAATGTGTCTTTCTTGATGACTTGGGAAGTTGCGAGAGGCTGCCCAGATAGGCATAATAGAATCCGTTTAAGGAATACTCGATGGTTTTCAGATGTATGGAAATGTCCTCTTTGTTCAGCCTCGAATACTCATGCCGGTCCATAGCATAGTATATTGACTCATAGAGGTCGTCCATGCCTTTGAACATCGATTCGTAGAACATGGGGAATCCTTGGAGGTCTTCCTTGTCAATATCCCGATAGGCCAGGAGGTAGCTTTCCAAACTGTTGAATTTAAACTCAGGCGCAGGCATTGCGGACTTTAAATGATTCAACTCCTTGACGTGTTTGTCTATGGTGTGCCTCATCCCCTCTTCTATGTCTGCCTTGTCTTCCTCGTCGCTTGCCTTGTCGATGGCTTTATAGAAGGTTTCCAACTCGTCCTTCACATCTTCACATTCATCGTAGAGCAGAGACATGGTGGACATGCCCGAGGTCAGCTTGGTGCCGATGCCGTCGCAGGTGACGTTGCTGATGTGGCGTAAGACACCATAGCCTATGCCCAGTACCACAAGGATAATGGCCAACGCAATACCTGCTTTTGCGAAAATGCACTTCAGGGGCTTCTTCGGCCTGCTCACCAAAAACCCCTGCAACCGCTTCATTGCCAAGTCGAAGTATTCATGGCCGATGGCTGTCACAGCTTGATAATTTGACAACTCCTCCATTCCCTCGGGCATAGGGTCGGGCCATGAAAAACCGTCGAGCATGACAGGCACGATGTTCTTCTTATTCTGCATGGCACAGAGTGTTTCCTTTCGTACCCAGTCGTCGGTTTGGTGGCAACGGTCTAATGCGTTTTCCGGCAATACGAGTATAAAGTCCTTGCAATTGCTGATGACTGACAGCAGCTGCTCATTGAATTTCCCGGCTGTCAGGGTGTCTACATCGAAGAAAACCTTATAGCCGGCATGACGCAGCTTTTCTGCCATCAGGTTGGCGGTGTCAAAGGCAGAGCGGCGGTAACTGACGAATACGTCATAGTTTTCCTGTTTCATCTGTTTCATCGTTTTTGTTATCGGTTTTTCCCTATTCTTTGATTAGTATCACATCATCGGGACCACAGGGCAGATAGATGGTGTCATTGGCCAATGGGACAGAGGCAGACAGGGAATAGGCCTCACGCTGAGCCTCCAAGGGAATGAACAGCGCGACACGCCCTTCTTCATCGGAAATGGCGGCCTGCCCAGCCATTGCAATCTCTGCATGAGGAACGGTTGTTTCTGTTTCCGGATTCCACAGGCGGAAATGGACATCGCCGTAGACGTGAGGGTCGCGCCGGATATTCAATACGGCATATTTGGTAAGGACGAGTGTGGTATCACATGGCAGATAGTCAGGACATGTGACCGTGACATGGACTTCCTTACCCAGATATTTGTGAGGGATGTTGGTGAAGGTAATGGCATTGTCGAGTGAGCGAAGAGTGTCTGTCTTCACTTCGTTGTCGAGCGTCATGGTGACAACAGCATCTTTCAGCGCAGGCAACTGACTGTTGTGCACAGAGGCTTCGTTCAGCTTGATGCTTACGTCGACGGGCTGGTTGGTGACCCATACGCTCACCAACGCCATTATTATGGCAATGATGCCAATGGCCCAGGCAATAATTTTCTGCAACAGAAGACGCTTGTGCCTATGCCAGATGGCGTCGAACTCCACGCCGAGCAGTTTTGAAATGAGCTGTACATAGGCCCGCTCTTTGTTCAGCCAGGACCAGCAGTATATCTTCTCGTGGATATTGGCCCCAAGTATTTCTGGCAGGCCGAGGGTTTCGACAATGGGGTTGAAGCACTCTGTGGCAGGGTTGCCGCTATGCGGCGTGCCGTCTACGATGAAGAAATGTATCTGCTTTGTTCGCCCCAGCTGGTGAAAGAATTCTATTTCCTTGCCCACCCATTCCGACTGTGCCGAGTTGGGCGAGCAGATGACAATGATGTTTCTGCTGGCTTTCAGCCGCTCTTGCAGCTCTTCGGTCAGTCCTCCCGGCTGTATGTCAGTCGGTGCGAAGAACACCGGGTTGATGGGTTTCCGCTCCCAGCCGTGCTTACTGCACAGTGTAGCCGGCATCCTGTAGTGCTCCAGCTTCCTCTGCACGCGTTTGCCCCATTTCGTGTCCATGGAACTGTAGCTGATAAACGCAAAGTATTTAAACTCTTGTTTCATGCCACAAAGTTAAATAGAATCCGCAAAAGTGAAAAGCATTTCACTCAAACCAAGTGAGCACAGATGCACAGGCGATGGGGTGCTGTGTATCTGTGCTCACATGTAAGCGATGGTAAGTGTCCTTTAGTCTTCCAGCACGATGGGCTTGTACTTCGGCACAAGGCTCTTCATGATGAACCAGCCGATGAGGTAGGCCACTGCACAGATGCAGAAGACGACCATGTAGGCTGCGGGCTTACCGTCGAAACCGAAGAACGAGAAGGCGCTGCCCTGCGCATCGGCCCAAGTGAAGAACGAGCCGGAGCCTTTGTTGATGGCAAAGGAACCAATGCCGCCAGCCATCGAGCCAATGCCGGTGATGGTGCCGATGGTGCTCTTTGGGAACATGTCGCCGATGGTAGAGAAGAGGTTGGCCGACCATGCCTGGTGACCAGCACCGAGCAGACCGATGAGGATGGCAGGCCACCAGGCGCTGATGGCACCGAGCGGCTGGGCCAGCAGACCCAGCAGTGGGAAGCAGGCGAAGATGAGCATGGCGCGCATACGGCCCAGATAGGGGTTCATGCCTTTCTTCTCCACGAAGTAGGTGGGCAGGTAGCCGCCGCCGATGGAGATGACGGTGACGATGGCATAGAGCGTGAGGATGAGCAGGATGCCCATCGTGGAGTCGCTGGTGTAGCCGTACTGGTCGCTGAAGTAGGCGGGAGCCCAGAACAGGAAGAACCACCACACACCGTCGGTCATGAACTTGCCCACGATGAACGACCACGTCTGCTTGTACTTGAAGCAGTCCCAGAAGGGGATGGTCTTCTCCTCCTTCACGTTCTCACGGTCTTGCACCTTGGCAATGTCAGCGTCCTGCTCGATGTAGTTCAGCTCGGCTTGGTTCACACGCTTGTTCTTGGCAGGTTTGTCGTAGAGCCATATCCACAGGCCCATCCACACGAAGCCTAATGCACCGATGACGATGAACGCCATCTCCCAGCCCCAGGCACGTGCCAACAGGGGAATGGTGGCAGGAGCGGCAAGGGCACCGACAGAGGCGCCGCTGTTGAAGATGGAGGTGCTGAAGGCACGGTCTTTCTTCGGGAAATACTCAGCCGTCACCTTGATGGCAGCGGGGAAGTTGCCGGCTTCACCCACAGCGAGGATGAGGCGGCAGGCCAGGAAGAGCCACACAGAGACGGTGGTCAGCGCCGTGATGCTGCCTCCGGCGATGCCCATGGCACCCCATCCGCAGGCTGCGTGCAGGCAGGCACCCACGCTCCACACGAAGATGGCGATGAGGTAGCCCTTCTTCGTGCCCATCCAGTCGATGAACTTTCCTGCAAAGAGGTTGGCTACGGCGTAGAAGATGGAGAAGAGACCCGTGATGGTGCCATAGTGGTCGTCAGTCCAGTGGAAGTCGGGAGCAATGAAGTCTTTCCATGTCAAGGAAAGCACCTGGCGATCCATGTAGTTGATGGTGGTGGCTAGGAAGAGCAGTCCGCAGATAACCCAGCGGAAGTTGCTCATTTTAACAGTTTGTACAGGTGTCATTTTTTTATCGGATGTCAATTACAGGAATGTTGTCTTTGTCATTATAGTAAAGGTTTTCACCGGCCATGCCCCAGATGAAGGTGTAGTAATAGGTGCCGGCGGCGGCGTGCATCGACCACTCGGGCGACATGATGGCCTGCTCGTTGTGCAGCCAAACGACGCGGCTCTCCTGCGGCTCTCCCATGATGTGGGCGATGGTCTGCTCCTGCGGAAGGTTGAAGTAATAGTAAGCCTCGATGCGGCGGCCGTGGGTATGGGGCGGCATGGTGTTCCATGCAGCACCGGGATTGAGCTGTGTCAGGCCGAGCTGCAGCTGGCAGGGACCTTCCTCCAGCACGTCGTTGACGATGAGCTTGTAGACAGTGCGGTTGTTGCACTCCTCCAGCGAGCCGACGGGGCCCCAGACGGCGGCCTTCAGCGAGCCCTTACGACCGTCGAGGGTGATCCACTGCGTCTTGTAGTGCTGGTGGGCGGTGGCGCTGTTGAGGTAGAACTTCGCAGGGTTTTGCGGGTCTTTCGAGCGGAAGAGCACCTCTTTGTTCACGTCCTTGTCCTTGCCGATGTGTCCACGGCCGATGTAGAGAGCCTCCTTCGGCGACAGTGCATACTCCTTGCCGTCGACGATGACCACGCCGTCGCCCAGGCCGCAGTTCACCACGCCGAGCTCACGGTTGTAGAGGAAATACTTCTCCTTGATGCCGGGGTCGACGTCGAGGCCCAGCTCCAGGAAGTTTTCTAACTTCAGCGTCTTGCTTACGGGCATGGCGCCGCCGAAGATGAAGCGGTCGTAGTGCGAGTAGGTGAGCAGGATGCTGTCGGGGGCCATCACGCGCTCCATGACGAAACGCTCACGTAGCGTCGGCGTGTCGTAGTGTTTCACGTCCTCCGGATGGCACGCAGTCTGGAAACTGACCTTCTGCTGTGCCTGTGAAGCTAATGTGCAGGCCAGCAGTGCAGCAGAAAGAATTGTTCTTTTTTTCATATTATTGTATTTGAAATTAGTGTGATTGTCTTTGTTTGTTCTGGAAAACAATTAGAAAGAATGAGAAAGAATTTCGTTCAAGACCATGGCTGCGCCCACCACATCGTAAATGTCCTTGTACTCCTGCCTTGTCATAAATGAATGTCTTATTGTGGGACTATAGTGTACTTGGCCTTTTTTTCTAATTCTTGGATAAAATTCTTTCTAATTCTTTCTAATTCTTTTCCAAAAAAAGTATGTTCTGTTCATGCTTTATTACGCATTCTTTTCCTCGGCGGTGATGCGGCGGCGGTTCCACACCACCATGCCTACAGTCACTAATGTGAGTGCACCGGCACCTATCCATTTCAGGTAGGCCACGCACTTGAAGATGCACCAGCCGAGCAATGACGAGGCGAAATCGAGCGCACCGGCGTAGTTGCCTTCGGGCACACGGGCGGCGGCGTCCTGCGTGGCGGCATACACCTCGTGGGCGGCTTCAGTGAAGGCGGGAGCCATGTCGGTGACGAAATAGAGGCCGATGGTCAGGGCTACCAGTCCGATGATAAACGTCTTCACCACGTTGCCTTTCGTGTAGGGCAGCACCATGGGGAAGAGGTAGAACATGCCGGCCAGTGAGGCAAGTGGCAGGAACTGGTTGCCGGGCAGGAACACCGCCAGGACGATGGCCACGGGGATGAGCAGCAGCGAGACGACGAGCGTCGTGGGATGGCCGATGACCAAGGCGGGCGACATGCCGATGTACACCTTCTTGCCGTGGAACTTCTTGGCCACCACTTCCTTCGTCTTCTCCGAGATGGGCATCAGTCCGTCGATGAACAGACGGGTGATGCGGGGTATCAGCTCCATCACGGCTGCCATCGTCACACCGAGGAAGAGGATGCTCTTCACGATGGCCATGACGGCATCGGTGGTGCTGTCGAAGGTGGCGGCAAAGGCTGAGAAGTCCTTGAAGTGATCCCAGTGGGCCAGTGCGCCGATGAGGCCGCCCACGATGAGACCCAGCACGATGGGCTCGCCCAGCACGCCGAACTTCTTCTTCAGGCCCTCAGCGTCGATGTCAAGCTTTGAGAAGCCGGGAATCTTGTCCAACAGCCAGTTGATGCCGATGGCAAACGGCGTGAAGCTCTGGCAGAAGGGCTGCGGGATGCTGATGCCGTCCAGGTCGGTGTAGTATTTCTGGAACTTGTCGGCTGTGAGGTCGGCCATGACCAGCGTGATGATGTAGCAGGTGATGGCGGCGAAATAGCCCCATGCCATCGAGTGATCCATGACGAAGTAGGCCACGGCGCCGATGAACGCGAAGTGCCAGTAGTTCCACAGGTCGATGTTCACCGTGCGGGTGCACTTCGTGACGAGCAGCAGGAAGTTGATGCCCAGGCAGATGGGGATGATGAGTGCGCCGACGGCCGTGTTGTAGGCCACTGAGGCGGCGGCAGGCCAGCCCATGTCGAAGACCTTGAGGTCGAGGTCGAAGATGCTTGACAGCGCCTGCAGAGGCGAGGCGAAGTTGGTGGTCAGCAGAGCCGTGACGATGCCCAAGCCCACAAAGCCCACGCCCACATAGAGGCCGCTCTTGAGCGATTTGCCGAACTTCATGCCGATGCACACGCCAATAATCGTGAAGAGTATCGGCATCATCACCGACGCTCCAAAGCTAATAATGTAGCTGAAAACTTGTTCCATTTGTATATTATAGATTTGTCTTTAATGTAGTTTGGGTGCAAAATTACACATTTTCTTTCAGATAGCCTAAGAAATACAAAAAAATTAATCTTGGAAATAGATGCGCTTCACGCGGTTGCTGACGCTGGTGAGCACCTCGTAGGGTATGGTCTCGAGGATGTTGCTGAGCACGGTGACGGGCAGCTGATGGCCGAAGATCTCCACATAGTCGCCTTCCTGGCACGGGATGTCGGTGACATCGATGAGGGCCACGTCCATGCAGATGTTGCCCACATACTCCGCTTTCTGTCCGTTGACGATGCAATAGCCGTGGCGGTTGCCGAGATGGCGGTCCAGACCGTCGGCATAGCCGATGGGTATGGCGGCGATGCGGCTGTCGCGTGTCAGGATGCCCTTACGGCTGTAGCCCACCGTCTCGTCTTTGGGTACGTTACGTATCTGCAAGATGGTGGTCTTCAGGGTGCTGACGCATTTAAGGGGTGAGGGGCGAGAGGTGAGGGGATAGGGCTCCACACCATAGAGACCTATGCCGAGACGGCACATGTCGAGCTGTCGCTCGGGGAAGTGCTCTATGCCGGCGCTGTTGTCGATATGGCGCAGAATCTTGTGGCTGAAGGCGGCCTGCAGCTGCTGGCTGGCCTGGTCGAAGAGCTCGAACTGGTGGGTGGAGAAAGCGTCGAAGTCATTGCTGTCGCTGCCTACGAAGTGGGTAAAGACGGAGCGTGGTATGATGGCCTGCTGCGACTTGAGGCGAGCGATGAGCTCGGGCAGGTCATTGGGGGAAGAGGGATAGGCCTCATAGGGCTTATGGGTCTCATAAGACTCATGGGACTTATAAGACTTATAAGACTCATAAGACCCATAAGACTTATAAGCCCCATCAGCCCCATCAGCCTTATCAGAAACATTAAACCCTAGCCTGTGCATGCCGGTGTCGAGCTTGATGTGCACGGGCCAGCCGGTGATGCCTTGGGCACGGGCGGCGCGGATGAGGGCGTCCATCAGACGGAAGCTGTAGACCTCGGGCTCCAGGTCGTAGTCGAAGAGCGTCTTGAACGACGACATCTCCGGATTCATCACCATGATGTTCTGCGTGATGCCGGCACGTCGCAGGTCGGCACCTTCGTCGGCGGTGGCCACGGCAAGGTAGTCGACGCGGTGCTCTTGCAGCGTCTTCGCCACCTCGATGGCACCGGCGCCGTAGGCATCGGCTTTAATCATGCACACCATCTTCGTTTCAGGCTTCAGCAGCGAGCGGAAGTGGTTGAGGTTGTTCACCACGGCGTTGAGGTCCACCTCGAGGATGGTTTCATGCACCTTCTGCTCCAACTGCTCGGTGATGCGCTCGAAGCCGAAGGCACGGGCGCCCTTCAGCAGCACTATCTCGTCGTGCAGGTTGCGAATCTCCTCACTGCGCAAGAAATCATCGGTGGTGGCGAAGAAGGCTTTCTTGTCTGTGTGGAATAGCACGGCATGCGACGCTATCTCCGTCCCGATGCCGATGAGACGGTCGATGCCGCGCTTCTGCATCAGCTCGGCCACCTCGCCGTAGAGCTCAGCGGGCGACTCGCCCGACTGGTAGATGTCGCTCAATATCAGCGTCTTGAGCTTTCCCTCCTGTTCTGGGCGCCGGTTCATGAAGTCGAGGGCAATGTCGAGCGAGTTGACGTCGTTGTTGTAGGAGTCGTTGATGAGCGTCAGCCCGCGCCGGCCTTCCTTCACTTCCAAACGCATAGCGATGGGCTCCAGCCGGGCCATGCGCTGCGCTATTTGCTCAGGCGTCATGCCGAGGTAGAGGGCCACGGTGGCACAGGTGATGGAGTTCTCGATGCTGGCCTCGTCGATGTAGGGAATCTCGTAGCTGCCCTCCACATCTTTATATTTATAAGAGACGCAGCGGCCGTCAGTCTTCACAAACATCGGTGCCTTCTCGCTGAAGCGGCTCCAGCCGATGCGCTCGCCCTGATACTGCGAGCGGCGCACGCAGCGGCTGACGGTGTCGTCGTCGCTGGGATAGACGATGACCTCGGCGTCGTGGAAGAGCTGCAGCTTCTCCATACACTTCTCGTCGAGCGACCGGAAGTTCTCCTGATGGGCCATGCCCAAGGAGGTGAACACGCCGATGGTGGGCTGGATGATGTCGCGCAGGGCCAGCATCTCGCCCGGCTGGCTGATGCCTGCCTCGAAGATGCCGATGCGGGTGTTCTCGTTGAGCAGCCACACGCTGAGCGGCACGCCTATCTGTGAGTTGTAGCTGCGGGGCGAGCGGGTGACTCTGAACGCTGAGGGCTGAGAGCTGCTGGACGAGTCAGACGGCAAAGACGGGCGAAGGCTCGCAGATTGTTCACCTCCGTTCACGCCCGACAAGATCTGGTATAACCATTCCTTCACCCATGTTTTGCCGTTGCTGCCGGTGATGCCGACAATGGGGATGTTGAACTCGTCGCGATGGCGCTCAGCCAGCCGCTGCAGGGCGGCTAAAGGCGAGGGCACCTTCAGAAAGTTGGCATCGGCATGGAGCACCGGGGGGAGCGCCTCCACCACGAAGTTTCTTACGCCGCGGCGGTAGAGGTCGTCAATATACTTGTGGCCGTCGTTGCGCTTGGTGCGCAGGGCGAAGAAGAGTGTCTGTTCGGGGAAGCAGAGCGAGCGGCTGTCGGTGAGCAGCCATCCGATAGTGGCATCGGTGTTGCCATAGCGGCGTGCACCTATCAGCGTCGCTATCTTGACGATAGAGTAGGACATTTTTTTTAAGTAAGAAGTATTAAGTATGAAGTAAGAAGTGAGAGGCGTGAAGGAGGAAATGTGAAGTAGGAAGTAAGATGTGAATTGAGAAGTGTGCCGTCGGTTAGTTTTGGCCGCCGTTCATCATCTGTTGGAGGAAGGCGGGCATCTGCGGCGTCTGTTGCGGCATGTTGGGGAAGGGATTCTTGGGCTGTTTCTTCAGCTTCTCCAAGTAGTAGTTGCGCACGTTGCTCCACTTGTAGTAGGGGAACATGTCGGTCTCTACGGGCATGGTCACCTCGTTCTCGTTTAATAGCGCTTTGACGAGCACGTCATCTGAGTTGAGAGTTGAGGGTTGAGAGTTGAGCGATGCGGGTTGAGAGTTGAGCGATGCGGGTTGAGAGTTGAGCGATGCGGTGCGTTTTGATTTGAGTGATTTCTTCGGCCTGTAGAAGATGATCTGCACGTTGCAGGCCGTGGGGATAGCCTTGTAGCTGCGGAAATAGGTGTCGAGCTCTTCCAGGTTGTCAATGCTGCAGTTCATGCCGCCCAGCTCCATCAGCGCGATGATGGGCAGTACGACGGTGTCGTGGCCGAAGCGCAGCGTGGCCTGCTTCTGCGTCACGGTGTCGGCCGTCTCGATGATGTTACGCAGCAGGGGGGCGTGCATCCAGGGCATGACGTTGTCGGTCTGCGGCGCGTTGGCGTAGTTCAGATACCAGTAGAGGTTGTTGCCGTTCCACAGTCGCAGCAGCTCCTCGGCCGTGAAGAGGTCGAGTAGGGTAGTGTCGCCGTCGTGGCTCTGTTGGTTGGTGGCTATGTCATAGAGGCTGCCCATCAGCTGTGTGGGCATGACGTTCATATAGACCCAGTCCTGGTCGGTGAACAGCACCTTCATCAGTCGGCGCGGGTCGCGCATGCGGGCGCCCCACTCGTTCTGTATGGGCCGTGCCTTGCCTTCGTTCATGCGTTGCAGACCTTCCTTCGGTGCGTTCATGTAGGCCATGTTGGCCTCGTTGGCCTCGTTGTGAAGAATGGCCGTGGGATTGGCCTGTGCCAGCTCCTCACACTCGGCTATCATCGACAGGATGGCGCGCACCGACGTGGTGCTGCGGGCATCGATGGGCACGTTGGGCGTCTTGAAGATTTCTGGGAAGTTCTGCACCATGCGCTTGGCGATGCCGTGGTGCTGCTGCTCGCCGACGGGTGTCAGGTCGCCTAAGTGACCCTTCGACGTCTTTTGTATCTCTTCCAGTTTGGCCAGCGTCTGCTCGCCGACAGCGGTCAGCACACCGGCTTTCTTCGCGTCTGTCAGCGTAGTGATGGGAGCTGAGTAGTCGCGGTCGCTCAGCAGCCAGCGTGCACCGTGGCGCCCGTAGTGGCTGATGTAGAATGGCTCGTATCCCTTGGGCGTGGGCGTCAGAGCCTGGCGGGGCAGACGGTCGTAGTCCACGGCGTTGCCGCCGGCCAGAAACTTGTCGGCAGTGATCTCTTCGAGTGCAGTCTTCTCGTAGGCTTGCTTGGTCTGTGCCGACAGCGTCAGTGTCAGGGCCAGCCCAATGGTGGTAATAATAATTCTCATAGCGTTGTGTGGTCAGTAATGGTGGTGCAAAGGTACGAAGAATGGCGGAAAGCACCAAGCTTTACCGAAGAAAAAACACACAAAAAAGGCGGGATGCCCACCAAACGGCATCCCGCCCCTATGAGAGAGGTCAAAGCAGACGGCTTACTTCATGATGACCTTCTTGCCGTTCTGGATGTAGAGACCCTTGCGGGCGTTCTTCACCTCCTGGCCATTGAGGTTGTAAATCTTGCCGTTGTTGCTGTTCTCAATGTACAGACCGTTGATGCCGGTTGTCACTTCCTGACCATCGATGACGGTCTTGATAATCTGTCCGGCGCCTTCGTTGATCTTGAGATAAGCACAGAAACCGTTGATGGTGGCAGCTTTGCTGCGCTCTGCCACGCCTTCGTCATTGACGATGTAGTCCCAGACGCTCAGCTTCAGCGGTGAGTAGATGCCCTTCATGCTGTAGAAGTTGCCTTTGATGAATGGCTCGCCTTCCACTATCTGCACACCCTCGAACTTCTGCTCGGTGCTGGCCTTTGAGGTCTTCACGAGGACCGGTGTGTTGGCTGCGATGGAACCGTCGCCTCTGGTGAAGTTGACGGTGGTCTCAGATGCCTTTTCGCCGCTGTCACTGTAGTTGTAGACCACGGCACCCTCGCCGAAGGCAGCGGTCACTTGGTTGGCACCCAGCTGGAAGGGCAGCACCACCGTGTTGTAGCCTTCCACAATGTTGCGCTTGATGGTGACATCGGCTATCAGCGTGTTCTCAACAGTGTTATCCTTGGCTTCGTCAAAGACGATATCCTTGGCCAGCTTGGTGGCTGAGAGCAGCTCGCCGTCGGCGATAGACATCCACTGGTACTGTGAGTTAGCCTCTGCATAGAAGGTCATTGTCACCTCTGTCTCCTTGTCAAGGGTGAAGGGCAGGAAACGCCACTGCCATCCGAAGCCGTTGCCGTTGTTTGCAAATTCGCCATCGGTCCATGAGGCCTCACCGGCCTTGTTGATGCCGCGTGCTCCAGCACCGACGTTGGGCAGGGCGATAGCGGTCTCTGTAGCGGTGCAGCTCACCTTGCTCGATGTTCCAGCGGAGGAACGGGCTGCCACCTTGATGACATAACTGCCGGCGGGCAGCTTGCAGGTCTTCTCGTACTTGATGGTCCAGGCGCTGCTGCCCCAGCCATTGGAGGCCTGCTCATAGTAAGCGTGGGTGACGCCGCTCCAGTGCTCGTAGTCCAGATAGTTGGGCGTAGCGGGCTGTCCGTTGACGGTGGCTGTGCCAGTCCATGAGCCGAAGTCGCCAATCAGACCTGTGCAGGAGAAGGTGTAGTCGCTGCTCACCTTGTTGTACTGGGCAATGTTCAGTGCCTGCAAACCGGCCTGAGCCTCGGCGGCATTGGTGGGAGCAGCCACGCTGTTGGCCATCGCGTCGCCAAACAAGGCAGCGGTCTCAGCCTTATAAGTATAGAAGGCATTGTAAGGAGCAGCAGCTCCTGTGAATGTGTTGGTAGCGGCTTTAAGGGCTTCTGTCTTAGCCACGATGTCTTCCAGCGCTGCGCCGGGAGCATCTGCTATGGCATTGTTCAGCCCTGTCAGCTCCACACCGGTCACGTTGCCATTGATGGGGTCGTTCTTAGCTGCATTGGCGGCAGCAAGGGCATCGTTGTAGTTGAGGGCAGCCTGAAGCAGCGCCATGGCTTCAGAGAACTCGCTTTCCTGCGTGCCGTTCTGCATCACCTTCTCTGCATTCTCAATGGCCTGTGCCAAGCAAGCAGCAGGAGCCTGCACCTTCTTTGCCGTTGCGATAAGTTCCTTCAAGTCAGCGCCGTAACATTCTGCAAAGGTGTAGTCGCCGTAGTAGTAAAGGCGGGCCTGGTCAATCACCGTCCAGTCATAGTTGGAATTGGTCTCGCGCTTGACGCCAATGGTGAGCTTGCCGTCGGTGACACGCACCAGTCCGGTCACATTGCCGCCATAGTTGTCGATGTTGTCCAAAGCCGTTGGGAAATTGGCAGCCGAGGTCTGGTTCTTGAACACTTTCTCTGTGGTGCCTTCGGTTGTCGTGGCATAGATGAATGTTGTTCCATTGGTGCCAAAGCCGTAAATCTCAAACTCGTAGATGCCGCTGGGCAGGTCGACGATGTCCTGGTGGATGTCAAAGGTGTTGTTCCAGAACTCGCAGCCGTAGTTTTTCTGATTGCCGGTGCCTCCGAGATTTAAGTCGCGTCCGGGAATGGTCTTGTTGCCGCCACTGAAAGTGTACTGCCATACTTTTTGGTTGGGCGACATGCGCAAGTCGTTGCGTCCGAAGTCAGGGTCGGAGATAAAGAAGGTGGCTACGGTGCGGTTGACGCCGTTAGCGGTGTTGGCCACCAGGTTGGCCAGGATGTCTTCCCTGCCAATCACTTGCCACTGGTCACGCTCTGTGCCGGAAGCTGCCACATATTCCACATCGGTGCCAGCAGCGTTGGCCACAATCAGGCTTTCGCCATTGGAGATGGTGTAGGCGTTGATGTCTGAGCGGTTCACCTTCGTGAAGGTCCAAGGGGTGGCAGCACCGTCGCACCACATTCCGGTGGCGAGGTAGTGGCTTGCACCGCCATTGCTGACCTGCGAGTTCAGGTTGAAAGCTCCATCGGGAGCGGCCTCGAAGGTGAAGTCCAGGCCATAGTCGGCGGTCAGATAGGCGTTGGTGCCCCATCCGGCCGACTTGTCGCCTACATTGATGAACTTGCCGGTACCCACATTGTAGAGGAAGTACGTTCCTTCTGCGGGGTCACTGCCCGTCCACGTCTGTGCCGTGGCGTTCATGGCAAATACTGCCGCTGTAGCGGCGAATAAGAGTCTCAGTTTTTTCATAAAATCTAAATGTTGTTAGTAAATAATGGGTTAGAAAAGGTTATAATCATCAAATCTGTGTTTTCGTCGTGCAAAAGTACGGCTTTTTCTTGAATCGGCCAAACATTTTGCAATCATTTTTCGCTGCCACTCCATTCCGGACTTTCATGGCGTCATGATGATCCGCCATGCGAATCAGTCATGACAGCCCGCAACGCCAAAGGGAAAGCATGGAATGGCTATTATTTCCAACTTTGATGTACTTCCTCGAAAGAAAGAATATTTTTTTGGCAATGATATAGCAGTTGACCCTTTGCAGAAAGGATTTATGCGCAGCCATCCCCTCTTGAACCCTGCCCTTACGGGGAGGGGCAGGG
>JAEEPZ010000179.1 GCA_016285055.1 Prevotella sp. | reverse complement strand
CGCACGAAGTCGCAACAGGAAATAGATTATGTCGAGGAGTCCGACGGCGCGTTTCGAGCCTTTGAACTGAAATGGAATCCCAAGAAGGCCAATGCTGCCATTCCTTCCGCTTTCATGCAGGCCTACCCTGTGGCGGAAGCTGTCGTCATCACGCCTGAGAACTATCTCGGCTATTTGTAGTCCCCATCTGTGCATTTCCGCACACTACAGAGCGCATCCGCACACATCCTGGATAATGCTGATTTTGTTATCTCGCACAGAATCAGCATGTTCGCTTTTTGGCACGGTTGTTGATATATAGAAAGATGTATCAACTCGTCAACTAAAAGAATGAAGCAAGCATTTCGCATCATCACCCGCATGAAAGGCTACACGGCGCTGTCGCTCCTGGGCCTCATCATCTCGCTCAGCGGCACCGTCATCATCAGCCGCTACCTCTATCAGGAGTGGACCATCGACCACTTCATGCCCAACCTCGACCGTACATACGTTCTTGCCGAGCACTACAAGGACGAACCGCGCGACAACTGGGGCTTCGCCATGAGCTACGACCCGAACCATCAGGACTGTTTCGTCTCGCCTGTAGAGGGACAGAGCGAAATTGAGGCCTACTGCGACGTCGCCCTACGTAAGAATTTCCCCATTTCGCAACCGGGGCAGGAGGTGTTCTATCCTGCCGCCGTCAGCGTAGCCGACAGCACGTTCTTCCACATCTACCCTGTTGACATTGTGGAGGGTGCCCGCCAGCTGACCGCCGAAGGGCAGTGCATGGTCAGCGAGGAGCTGGCCCAGCGCCTGTTTCCGGGCGAGAGTGCCGTGGGCAAGACTGTCAACATAGAGAGCGACACGCCGCACACCATCCTGGCCGTCTATCGCCAGCCCGCCACGAAGAGCAGCCTGCGCTTTGACATCCTGCAGTTCAACAGTCGGGAGAACATGCTGATCTCCAATGCCCACAACATCTGCCTTGTGCTGCTGCGGGAGGGAGCCGATGTGGAGGCCTACAACGAGCGACAGCCCTTTCAGGAGTTGACGATGTTTAGCCTGCGGCCTGCCAGGTTCTTCTTGAAACCCTATAGCGAGACCTCTTCCAAATTTGGCTGGAACTCCTACACCGTGGAAAGCTACAAATGCATCCAGCCAAAGAGTTCGCCCACCTACTTGTGGATGCTGCTGGGCGTGGCCGTACTGCTGCTGCTCGTAGGGCTGTTCAACTTCGTGAACCTCTTCGCCGTGATGCGCTCGCACCGCAGCCATGAGCTACACGTGCGCCGCCTCTTCGGCGCCTCGCGCTGGGATATCTTCGGCCAGCTCTATGCCGAGACGTTCCTCGTGGCCGTCCTCACCATGATTGGCGTGTGGACGGTGGTGGAACTGTCGCAACCGCTGCTCGCCACCTATTATCATATAGAGGTGCTGCCGCAATGGAAGTTTGATGCTGGGCTGACATTGGCAGTTATCTTCGGTCTGCCGCTGATAGCAAGCAGCATACCAACAAACTCATTCCACTCCCTTCGGGAGGGGTTAGGGGTGGGGCTACAGTTCTTCATCTCTCTCGCCCTGCTCAACGTCAGCATCTATTTCATGCGCCAGCTGCACGTGATGCTGAGCACCGACCCAGGCTTCCGCACCAAGGGTCTGGTGAGCGTGATGGTACAGCCGCGTGGCAACGTGGAGCATTGGACTGACGGCGAAGAATTTGAGGCATATCTTTCCAAAACGGAAAGCCAGAGCGACATCATCAAACAGCGTTTGGATGCCTGTCCCCACATCAAGAGCTATTGCTACGACCCGATGTTCATCGGTGACCAGTCGGAGCATCAAATCAACGACGGGAAGTACAAGGTCGATATCTGCTGGATCAACCCCAAGTCGATGGAGCTCCTCGGCATCAAGCTGAAGGAAGGTCGCATGTTCAACGACAGCATCGACCACTTCGCGCAATACCTCTGCATGGTCAACGAGACGTTCATCCGCCAGCTCGGCGTCAAGGACTTCCACGACTTCAAAGTGCAGTTCAAGTCGCGGCTGTGGTATTCGGGTGACAGCGACAACAGTATCAACCCACCCTACGAGATTGTGGGCGTCATCAGCGACTTCCACCCCGGCAGGCAGTCCGAACCGCTGTTGCCAATGGTCTATATGTATGAACGTTCTATGAGCGAAGATAGTTCCCGCAGCTTTGAAGGACAGTACCTGCTGATGGACATTGCCGAGGGCCACGAGCAGGAGGTCATCGACTACCTGCGCGACCTCGTCCACGAACTTTACGGCACCAACGAACTGCAGTACAAGTGGGTGGAAGACCAGCGCCAGGACCTCTACAAGGAAGACCAGCGCACCGCCCGCATCTTCGTCACCTTCTCGCTCTTGGCCATCGCCGTCACCTGCCTCGGCGTGCTGGGCCTGATGATGTTCGACGTGCACCGCCGCTTCCGCGAGATTGCCCTGCGCAAGGTGAACGGCGCCACCTTCCGCGACATCGCCCTGCTGCTCTCGCGCCGCTATCTCATCATCTTCGGCGTGGCTGCCCTGGCCTCGTTGCCCGTCAGCCTGCTCGTCATCCATCGGCTCATGGCCAGCTACACCATCCGCACCAGCTTCGCCTGGTGGATTCCGCTGCTGAGCATCGCCATCATCCTCACCCTCTGCGCCCTCACGCTCTGGTATCAGGTGTGGAAGGCCACTCGCATAAAGCCGTATAAAGTATTGAAAGAGAACTAAATGAAACAAGCATTCCGTATCATCAGCCGCATGAAGGGCTACACGGCGCTGTCGCTGCTGGGCCTCATCATCTCGCTAAGCGGCACCGTCATCATCAGCCGCTACATCTATCAGGAGTGGACCACCGACCACTTCATGCCGGCCCTCGACCGCACCTTCCTCTGCTGCGTGCAGATTGAGGGGGAAGGCGACTGGCGTCCCATCGAGACCTTCGACCCCAACCACGAGTCGCAGTTTGTCTCGCCCGTCTTGAACCAGAGCGACGTGGAGTGCTGGACGAACATCCACCTGCGCGCCATGTATGCCGTCACGCCGGAGAAGGGCGAGACGTTCTATCCCCAAGCCCTCAGCGTGGACAGTGCTTTCGCGCAGGTCTATCCATTAGAAGCAGTGGAAGGCACGCTGGAGCTGCAGGCCAAAGGCCAGTGCATGGTCAGCGAGGAGCTGGCGGCGCGGCTGTTTCCCGGCGAGAGTGCCGTGGGCAAGACCATCACCGTGGGCGACGGCGACGTGAACACCGTCGTGGGCGTGTTCCGCCAGCCCAGCACCAAGTCGACCATCCGCTTCGACATTGCCGACTACGGCGACGGGGACTTCTACGCCCCTCAAAACAGCATTACCATCGGCATTGTCCGCCTACGCGAGGGGGCCAGCGTCAGTGACTACAACAAGCGACAGCCAGAGCAGCGGTTGGGTTTGTTCATGGACAGACCCATACGCTATGGCCTTCAGCCATATACACAGGAGCTGCAGAGCTGTTACTCAAAAGGCTATTGGAGTGAATATGCCTGTGTCGTTCCCTGCGCCTCAGCTGCCCACCTGTGGATGCTGCTCTTTGTGGCCGTGCTGCTACTGTTCGTGGGACTGTTCAACTTTGTGAACCTCTTCGCCGTGATGCGCTCCCACCGCCGCCACGAGCTGCATGTGCGCCGCCTCTTTGGTGCCACGCGCTGGGATGTCTTCGCCCAGCTCTATGCCGAGACGTTCCTCGTGGCCGTGCTCACTATGATTGGCGTGTGGACGGTAGTAGAGCTGGCCGAGCCGCTGCTCGCCACCTATTATAATATAGAGGTGATGCCGCAGTGGAAGTTCGATGTGATATTGACGGCTATTGTCGTCTTCGGCCTGCCACTGATAACAAGCCTAACCCAAAGCCCCCCCTTCTGCCCCCGAGGGGGCTACAATAGACTTCTCTGCCGCCAAAACTATAGTAGCCCCCTCGGGGGCAGAAGGGGGGGCTTTTTGTTCCTCCAGTTCTTCATCTCCCTCGCCCTGCTCATGGTCAGCATCTACTTCATGCGGCAGCTGAACGTGATGATGAGTGCCGACCCAGGCTTCCGCACCAAGGGTCTGCTCAACGCCATCATCTATCCGCCGTCGAACCGTGGTTCGTGGACACAGGAGGAATGGGAAGCCATGATAGAGAAGAAAAACAGTCAGACGGAAGTCGTGCGGCAACGGCTACAGGCATTGCCCTACCTCAAAGGCATCGACGTTGATAACGATTTCATCAACGGCAGCTTCCCCACCAAGCTTGCCGACGGCACCAGCATCGACATCCTGTACATGACGGGCGGGGCGGCACGCATGTTCGGTCTGCAACTGGTGGAGGGTGTGCTGCCCGACGACAGCCTATCGATAGAGGACTATGCCTGTGTGGCCAACGAGGCGGCCATCAGGGCACTGGGCATCAAGAACCGCGAGACCGACCTCGTGCAGTTTGCCAACCGCATCTTCTATAGTAGTGAGACCGACCGCAACAACAATCCGCCTTACCACATTGTGGGCGTGGTGCGCGACTTCAATACAGGCCGCCAGTCGGAGCCTGTGCGCCCACTAATCCTGCTGTTCTCATCGTGGCAGAAAGACTATCTGTTTGATGCCCGCCAGATGGAGGGGCATAACTACCTGCTCGACGTGGCCGAAGGGCACGAGGAGGATATCATCCGCGAGCTGAAGGACCTCGAGATGGAACTCTTTGGCACCACCGAGCTCAAATACCAGTGGGTGGAAGACAAGCGGCTTGAGCTTTACAAGGAGGACCAGCGCACGGCCCGCATCTTCGTCACCTTCTCGCTTTTGGCCATTGCCGTGACGTGCCTCGGCGTGCTCGGCCTGATGATGTTCGACGTGCGCCGCCGTTTCCGCGAGATTGCCCTGCGCAAGGTGAACGGCGCCACCTTCCGCGACATCGCCTTGCTGCTCTCGCGCCGCTATCTCGTCATCTTCGGCGTGGCTGCCTTGGCCTCGTTGCCCGTCAGCCTGCTCGTCATCCATCGGCTCATGGCCTCCTACACCATCCGCACCAGCTTCGCCTGGTGGATTCCGCTGGTGAGCATCGCCATCATCCTTGCCCTCTGCACCCTCACACTCTGGTATCAGGTGTGGAAGGCCACTCGCATAAAACCCTATCAAATACTCAAAGAACAATAAAACATTATGATTCAGACCAAGAACCTCAAGCGCACGTTTACTACTGAAGAAGTGCGCACCATCGCCCTCAACGGCGTAAACATCGAAGTGAACGACGGCGAGTTTGTCGCCATCATGGGCCCCAGCGGCTGCGGCAAGTCGACGCTGCTCAACATTCTCGGACTGCTCGACGCCCCGACGGAAGGCGAATACCTGCTGGGCGGACAAGACGTGAGCCACCTCAGCGAGCCGCAGCGCGACCAGCTGCGCAAGGGCCTCATCGGCTTCGTCTTCCAGAGTTTTAACCTCATCGACGACCTCAATGTGGAGGAGAACATCGAGCTGCCGCTGCTCTATATGCGGATGCCTAAGGCTGAGCGACGCAAGCGCGTAGAGGAAGCCATGCGCCGCATGGACATCAGCCACCGCGCCAAGCACTTCCCCCGCCAGCTCTCAGGCGGCCAGCAGCAGCGTGTCGCCATCGCCCGTGCCGTCGTCTCGCGTCCCAAGCTCATCCTTGCCGACGAGCCCACCGGCAACCTCGACTCGAAGAACGGCCGCGAGGTGATGGAGCTGCTCAGCCGGCTGCACGACGAGGGTGCCACCGTC
>JAEEPZ010000178.1 GCA_016285055.1 Prevotella sp. | reverse complement strand
TCCTCCCCTCCCTCGCAGGGAGGGGCCGGGGGGGGGTCTTTAGTCCGTCCGTGTATGGGCATCTGCCTGGGCAATCAGCTGCTGGCTCGTGCTGCTGGCGCTAAGACCTACAAGCTGAAATACGGCCATCGTTCACACAACCAGCCGGTGCAGCGAGTGGGCACTTCTCAGTGCTTCATCACCTCGCAGAACCACGGTTATGCTGTCGACGACACGACCTTGCCCCCAGACTGGGAGCCACTCTTCGTCAACATGAACGACGGCTCTAACGAGGGCATCCGCCACAAGACCTACCCTTGGTTCTCGGCTCAGTTTCATCCGGAAGCCTGCAGCGGTCCGACAGATACCGAATGGCTGTTTGACGAGTTCAAAGACAGCCTCACCCCCAACCCCTCTCGCGGGGGAGAGGGGAGTAGATACTTTGCAAGCGGATATTCAGCGAAAAAAGAAATGACTCCCCTTACCCCCACCCCCTCTCGCGGGGGAGAGGAGAGTAGATACTTTGCAAGCGGATATTCAGCGAAAAAAGAAATGACTCCCCTCTCCCCCGCGAGAAAGGCTACGGGTAGGCGCTTCAGCGGGAATGGGGCTGGGGGTGAGGCTAAAGTTCTCCTCCTTGGCTCTGGCGCCCTGAAAATCGGACAGGCTGGTGAGTTCGACTACAGTGGGGCGCAGGCACTGAAGGCCTTGAAGGAGGAGGGCATCCACTCCGTGCTCATCAATCCGAACATCGCCACGGTGCAGACCTCCAAAGACGTGGCCGACACGGTTTATTTCCAGCCAGTGACGCCCGAGTTTGTGGAGCGTGTCATCGAGAAGGAGCGCCCCGACGGCATCCTGCTCTCCTTTGGCGGACAGACGGCGCTGAACTGCGGCGTGGAACTCTATCAGAAAGGGGTGTTGGAGAAATACGGCGTGAAGGTTTTAGGCACTCCCGTACAGGCCATCATCGACACCGAAGACCGTGACCTCTTCGTCAAGCGCCTCGACGAGATTGGCGTGAAGACCATCAAGAGCGAGGCCTGCTCTACGGTCGAGGAGGTGCAGCGTGCAGCCCACGAACTGGGGTTCCCCGTCATTCTGCGTGCCGCCTACGCCCTCGGCGGCCTCGGCTCAGGCTTCTGCGACAACGATGACGAACTGCTCCTTCAGGCCGAGGAGGCCTTCTCGTTCTCGCCGCAGGTGCTGGTGGAGAAGTCTCTGAGAGGCTGGAAGGAGATAGAATACGAGGTGGTGCGCGACCGCTACGACAACTGCATCACCGTCTGCAACATGGAGAACGTCGACCCCTTGGGCATCCATACCGGCGAGTCGATAGTGGTGGCACCGTCGCAGACGCTCAGCAACAGCGAGTACCACAAGCTGCGTGCGCTGGCCATCAAGATCATCCGCCACATCGGCATTGTGGGCGAGTGCAACGTGCAGTACGCCCTCGACCCCAACAGCGAGGACTACCGCGTCATCGAGGTCAATGCCCGACTCAGCCGCTCCTCAGCATTAGCCTCGAAGGCCACGGGCTATCCCCTTGCCTTTGTCGCTGCCAAGCTGGGCCTGGGCTATGGGCTCTTCGAACTGAAGAACACGGTCACCAAGACCACCTCAGCCTTCTTCGAGCCTGCCCTCGACTACGTAGTAGTAAAGATTCCCCGCTGGGACTTGACGAAGTTCCACGGCGTGAAGCGTGAGCTCGGCTCGTCGATGAAGAGTGTGGGCGAGGTGATGGCCATCGGCCGCACGTTTGAAGAAGCCCTGCAAAAGGGCTTGCGAATGATAGTGCAGCGAAGGCACGGCTTAGTGGAGACCCCCGAAATCATAATCAATGATATAGCCAAGTCGTTGCACGAGCCTACGGACATGCGTATTTTCGTCGTGTCGAAAGCATTGAAGATAGGCTACAGCGTCGAGCAGATTCACCTGCTGACGATGATTGACCGCTGGTTCCTGCAGAAGCTGAAGCACATCGTCGACATCGACCAGCAGCTGAAAGAGCAGACCATCCTTGCTGAGGTCTCGGAGTTCATGGAGCCAAGCGAGTTCGCAGAACATCTGAGGTCGCCGGAGATTTTCCCTCTCTTACACGCCGCCAAGGTCTACGGCTTCTCCGACTTCCAGATAGCCCGTGCCATCGGCTTAGAGCAGCGCATGAAGCCGGAGCAGGCCGGTCTCACCGTCCGTTCGTGGCGCCAGCAGCTGGGCCTCATGCCCACCGTCAACCAGATTGACACCCTCGCAGCAGAATATCCTGCCCAAACCAATTACCTGTATTTGTCGTACCTGTGAAAACCGACGGGGGCAAGCGGGCGAGAGTAACGAAACGCCACATTTTGAAAGTTTTGAAAAAGAACAGCGACGACATTCCTCCCGAATCACCGTCGCTGCACATATAATAAATGATGTATATAGAGCTGCTGCTATTTCACCACAACTTTCCGTCCATCCACGATGTTCACACCCTTGCGTGGTGCGGTGAGCCGCTGACCTGAGAGGGAGAACACGGGTGCATTACCTTTGTATGCCGAGACGATATCATCGATGCCATCATCACCCATCACAAGCAGTTCGTTGTCAAAGTCTCGCAGCGTGACGCCAGTGACATCTGGACGAGACAGCGTGATGTTTTTAAGGGCGACCAATGCATTCCCCAGCGGTGCATTGTCATCTGCATGTATGTCTATGGTCAGTATTTCATTGCCACTGAACATAGAATTATTGTTCGAATAACACACCACGCGCAGTGCGCCGTCTGGCTGATAGGTGGTTGAGACGACATGCTTCCTCGCCGTTGTGCCGCTGCCTATCTCCACTAACGGGTAGCCGTCCTCATCTGCAACACTCAATCCTGTTGGGAGGTAGAGGTCGAACTGGCAGCCAGTGAAGCTGTCACCCCTGCTTTCGAGGAGGATAGGAAGTGTGATGGTCTGCCCCTGCGCAATGGGATAGGCATCGAAGTAAAGCAGTGGCTGGTCAACTGCACGGGTAGGTGCATATGCCCTGGTCGAAGCTCCGTTGCCCAAAATGATGTTCACCACGCCGGCCACGTCCACCACGTTGATGCTGCCGTCGCCGTTGACGTCGGCGGCCTTGCGGTTCAGCTGACTGGTGTTGCCGCTGTTCAGAATGAGGTTCACCACGCCGGCCACGTCCACCACGTTCACCAACTTGTCGCCGTTCACGTCGCCGAGGATGTAGTCCTCAACCGTAAGCCTCGACACCACCCAAGGCACGGTGTAGCTGTCAAGGCCGGGCGTGGTCATCACCACGTCGCGCATCTTGATGCTTTGCTCGCCTGTCGGTGCATCGGCAGCCACCTGCAGGGTCATCGTCAGCACATTGCCGTCGGTGCCGCTGAACGTGGAGTTGTTGTTCGAGTAGCACACCACACGGATGCTGCCGTCCGTCTGCTGCTGGGCGCTCACCGTGTGCTTGCGTGCCGTGGTACGGTCGGTACTCAGCTCTATCAGGTAGAATCCGTCCTCGTCCTTCGCCACCGTCACTCCCGATGGAAGTATCAAGTCGAACTGGAAACCTATGATGTTCGCCTGTGCGTTCTTCATCTTCACGGGAATGGAAATGGCGCTCTCGGTCGAGGCGGTGACGGCCTCCAAATAGACGATGTTACTATACTGCGAGATGTCGGTGAGGTCATCGGGGCTCCAGTCGAGTTCTTCGCTGCCCTCATAGTCCGTCCATTTTGTGCCATTATAATACATCGGTCTCCATCCCTTGGCCTTCGCTGCTGCCACCTGTGCCACCGTACAGACATTACCCTCGTCGTTCTTTCTGTTGTCTATAACATAAAAACCATGTACGTCGGCAGTCTGGTTCTGCGGCAAGCTGCTAATCAGGGCATCCATCGCAGCGCCTTTTATTCGATTCCTGTAACAATACAACGTAGTCAATGCCGTATTCTTCGACACGTCCAAAGAGGTGAGTTGGTTGGAGTAACAATACAGCTCTGTTAATACCGTATTCTTCGACAAGTCCAAAGATGTGAGCTGGTTGTAGGAACAAGTCAGTTCTGTCAATGCCGTATTCTTCGACAAGTCCAATGAGGTGAGCTGGTTGTAAGAACAACGAAGTGCTTTTAATGAGGTGAAATACTCTATGCCCTTCAAGCTGCTGATAGCTCCTGGTGAAGATGAACTTCCAGAGACAATGATATTTTTAATGCTACTGATTTCGCTTGCTGTCAGTTTCCCGTCTGCACCGTAGCTTTGGGTGAGTAGCCAGTTGCGGAAACTGGCATCAGGGAAGTTCGAGGCGTTTATTTCGGCTACTGTGGGTTCAGAAACCGTCATAGCGCAGGTGGCTTGTTTGCCGCTGCCGTCGTTGGCCTTGCAGGTGATGGTGGAACTGCCACTGGCCTTGGTCGTCACCTTGCCGTTGCTGTCGACGGTGGCAACGCTGGTGTTGCTTGAAGACCAAGTGACCGTCTTGTTTGTGGCATTGTCAGGCTTCACCGTTGCCGTTAGCGTCTCGCTTTGGCCAGCCTGCAATGAGAGCGAAGATTTGTTGAGGGTGATGCTGGTGACACTAACTTTCTTTACTATTACCTTCCAATAACATTCATCGTAGTCACTAGTGCTCTTCCTTGAACCTGTACAATGAAGTTCTAAACTATAGCCTGTGCCCATATTATAAATATCTTCGTTATCACCTAACCCCTTTATCGTGCAACTTTCCGAGTCCTGGGACACTATCTTGGCTACCCAATTCTCCTGAGAATCACTCCAGCTAGCCCCCTCTCTTTCACGCAAAAACCAGTTGCCGTAATTAACGTAGTATTGAGACAATGTCTTTTCCTCGCCTACATAGATTGTAATAGTACCCTTATAAACCACATCTTTGGCACTTACTCTCCATGATACCCCAAACTGGAGTAGAAGGAGCAAACCAAATCGTAATAATGTTCGTTTCATTCTCGTTTGTTTTTGAGAGAATAAGAAAAGGCGTGAAACCATCCGATGCTTATTCTCTTTCTTGGTTACCGGCAAGTGACCATCAACATAAACAAGCAAGAACAGTTCACGCCCAACGGACGTGAACCTTCTGAACTGCTTGCTCTCATGTTGAATATTTTGCCGGTATTCAGAAAGAGAGAGACAAGAGCAGAAAGCTCAAGTATCTAAAAAGACTGTCGAACGGGACTTCTACGCACAATCCTTACTCGTGGTTAAACTTTGTTTGACTTTTCTCGCAACTCGGCCAAACATGCAAGCACAATGGCACTCGCTGCTCGAAAAGTTAATAAATTGTGTTTAGTGTTTAGTCCCATTGGGAGCTGTGGCACCTGGCGCCTCCGTGGCTCCCGATTCGTCTGTTGCTATGTCATAGTTGTTACTGTTTAGTGGCGGTTATTACTCAGTTATAACGTCTCGATGGTGTCTTTGTCCAACCCTGTGTACTTGGCTATCAGTTCAGCGGGCATGCCGTCAGTTTTCATACGGCGGGCAGACTCTAAAGCCTTTTCATGTTCCCCTTCGGCGCGACCTTTAGCGAGTCCTTTAGCGAGTCCTTTAGCGAGTCCCTCAGCATGCCCTTCGGCACGGCCCTTTTCCAGTCCCTCCAGCTCACCCTCGCCGCGGGCGGTGAGCATCTGGTTGCGCAGAATGGCGCGATCCATGAGGTAGCGGTCGTAGAGGATGCCCTCGTCACGGCCCATGCGCATACGGTCCAGCTTCTCACGCGCCTCGCGCAGGCCGGGGGCGTCGGCGTCGTCGGGGATGTCGGTGGTAGACAGGAAGTAGAGCCACTGGTC
>JAEEPZ010000177.1 GCA_016285055.1 Prevotella sp. | reverse complement strand
GCTCACCCGTTTCTTCACAAGGATGAAGGGTATTAATCCAAGTATGTATAGGAAGGGGAGATAGGTTAGACATCTTTATCTCTAGAGTGCAAAAAAGGACCTGCCCAAACGGACAGGTCCCTTTACTTATTATATCAGAGTGATATTTAATCTTCTACGGCTGCCTGCGCGGCGGTTAGACGATGCTGATTATTAGCGACTTACAGAGTTAGTGTAAAGTACTGGCATCTCTTTTTAGACTCATTCTGCTCATTTTGCCTCATTTTTCAGGGAAAAAATGGCTCAATGGCAGATTCATTCTCATTTCTTGATTTTATCTTTATTTTGTTTTACACTAAATTGCTTGACTTCAGTCTTACAATCGTTAACTGTAAATGCTTCGTAAATCCAGAAGATTGACTTCATGAACAAACACCACATTCTGTTTGCAAAAAATACAAAATAATCTTGAATTCAGACTCATTTTTCTCATTTTTCTGGGCAGAATGAGTTTGATTTTAACAAAAATAAGACTAAAGCTGCATATCTTCATACTTTCAATAAAAAAAGAAATAGTTGCATTCCATCTTTGCTGGTTTAAGTTTAAGTTTAGATATGCTTATATATAATAAGGTATAGTAAACTTGAAGCAGATGATTGTAAGTTTAATCTTTAAGTTTAGAGGTGCATGTATATATACATGGGTAAACGTAAACCTAAACTCCTTTGACATAAGTTTCCTGGATCTGTATTTCTCTTTTTACTGAGGAAGTACCAATCGCCATTGCTCCCTCCCCTCTCGTTCACCTTTTCCTTTGACTGATAAACCAGTCCTCAACGAAAAGAAAAGTATGATAACATCTGTCGTTTCAGCTTTCGTGAGTCGATGAAATTAGGTTGCAAAGATGAATTGCTTCTTACTTACCCCTATTCACTATTTCCTCGTGGAAGAAATAGTTCACCACCACCGGCGGCTGGCCATGACGGGAGCGCACGGAGTCGTCGTTGCGAACGTAAGGCAGTCCCTCGGCCTCGCAGAAGGCGCGCATCTGCATGTCGAGCTGCATCCAGTAGGAGCGATCTTTCTTCGTGTAGATGTCATGGTAGAGCTGGTCCAATTCGGGGTGGTGCTCGTGAATCCACGCGAGAATCTTGCCTTTGTAGTCGCCACGCAGATTCAGGTTCTCCAGCCAGACGAGGTTGCAGCAGTCCTTGGCCTTGCGGATGATGGCTTCGACATCGGTGATGCCGGGGAATATCGGAGAGATGAAACAAGTGGTCTCTACGCCAGCCTCGTAGAACTGGCGCATGGCATCCAGGCGGCGCTCGATGCTGACGGCCACGTCCATCTCACGGCGGAACGACTCGTAAAGCGTGTTGATGCTCCACGACACACGGGCATGGGGAAAGGTCTTGATGAGGTCAAGGTCACGCAACACAAGGTCAGACTTCGTGGCGATGCTCACGCTGATGCCACTGCCCTGAAGCTGTTCCAGCAGGGCGCGTGTCCGCTTGTACTTCGCCTCATGCGGCTGGTAGCAGTCGGTCACGGAGCCGAAGAAGGCTTCCTTGCCCGCATACCGCTTGGCATTCTTAATCTCCGGCCAGTGCTTCACGTCGATAAACTCGCCCCAAGGCTCCGGATGGTTCGTAAACCGCTTCATAAACGAGGCATAACAGTACTTACAGCCGTGCAGACAGCCCACGTAGGGATTCACCGAGAAGTCGGCCACCGGCAGGTTCGACTTCGTCATCACCGACTTCACTTCAATTTCTTGTATCTTCACCATATTGTTTCTTATTTTGACGATGCAAAGGTACTACAATTTCCCCAGACCATTGCAAGACAAACAGCGACTGAAATGTCACTTTTCGGGACTATTGATGATTCCCTGCAATATGACTTGTCTGGAACCCGATATTGGCACGCCGGGCTTGCGCCATCTGCTGGCTACGAGGTATGCGATACAGACGGCCATCCTTGCGGAACAATGCCCCCGTCTGCTTGAAATGAAATGGAACATTTGACTCGACGCACTGGCTGCGAATATCGAGCACCCAGTCATAGTCACACACACGTGCATCACGGCCCGACTCTCCACCAACCGTCACTTGTTCTACCCACAGGCCAAGACCACCACGGAAGTCAATACGCTCCAACAGCGGTTCACAGATGATAGCCTTATGACGAATAGGCAATTCACGAAAGATGGGCAGTCGCTCGTCTGTACGTTTCTGATTCTCCATTGTGCAGCAGATGGTGACATTTTCATAGCCATTGCCCCAATCCTCTGGCAAACAACTGGCTATCCGCTCTGGCCGCTTAGTGACGATGTAGAAGTGCAGATCGCTCCTACGCTGAATCATCAGCCAAGCATCTTCGCGCCAAGCATCGCCCTCCTCGATGAAGAAGTCCGATGTGAAACACGTCCACATCAGCGTGCCAGGTGACACCTTCCACTGTCCTTGACGGTCACGACGGACGGGCAGGTTGAACGAGGCTGTCTTATGCACCACGTTCGAGTCCTTCTCAAACTCTGCATCGCGCCGATAGACATAGCAGTGCTGACAACCTTCGCTCTTCTTATGGCATCCATGCCACAGATTCCACATCTGGCTCATCTCTGGCACACCTTGTCAATGCACCATGCGAAGCCTTTGGCGGTACGGCGGGCACCATCCACGAAATGATTGCCCGTATTCCATTCCAGCGTCGTGTGGTCGGAACCGAGCGTCTGCTTCAGGTGTTCATGTTCCCAACGGATGTTATTGCCCACCTGTGCTATGGCCTTGTCTCGACAGTGCTCCTCGCGGTCGCCAAGGCTGAGATAGACATAGGGTGACTTGACGGGATGCTGGCTGGCATAGTCTTGCCATCCTGCAATCCATACCGAGGGTGACATGGCGGCAATGGCGGCAAAGCAATCGGACTCAAAGCCTGACCAAAGGGAAAAGAGACCGCCAAGGCTGTAGCCTCCTAAAGCAATGGGAATCTCGCCATATTCCTGATGCAAATAAGGAATCAATTCTTCTGTGACATAACGGAGCGTCTCTCCAGCATGTTCGCCCACGGCCTGACGCTTCGAAACGGCAGGGTCGTGCCACGGTGTGAGTTCCACCTCCCAGTCGCCGATGGCAAAGGCAGCCATAACGAACGATACATTTTGTTGGAGGGGATTTGAAATCCCCGACTCATGAGTTGCGGATTTGAAGTCCGCAACAGCCATTTCCTGGATCATCTCTACTTCGCTGTCGATGCTGCCCCGTTCTTGAGCTCCCAGCGTCTGGATGAGCAATACTTTCGGCTCCTCGCCTTCGTTATACAGCAGGCACTCGCGCCCGCCAATCTGTAATGTCTGTTTCATGGGTGCAAAGGTACAACAAAAATCCCGAACAGCCGTAGACTATTCGGGACGATAATGTCACTTTTCGGGACTAAGGACAGCAACATGCCTCCTAAGCCCCGTTCAGCCGAATTTGTAACCCGTTCAGCCGAATTTGCAATTCGGCTGCTCCGAGTATAAGCATTTGTAATGCGTCCAACAATTCAAAACCTTATAACCTCTACAGCCAGCAGTCCTTTCTCCCCCGCATAGTCCCGCCCCGAACTATACATAGTTTCCAGAATTGTTCACTAAAAGCAAGACAGACATTTCCCTCATCTGTTGCAATAATGTTTTCTGCATTCCTCCCTTCAGCCGAATAAGTCCAATTATAAGACCCTGTAATTAAGATTTTTCCATCAAACAAGCAAAACTTATTATGCATAAGCAACTTTCGCGTGTTCATAAAACGAATCTGACCGCCTTTTGAAAGAAAAAGTGCAAAATCAAGCCCGTTTGGTCCTCGATTGATAATATCATCAATGAGAATGATTGAAACTTTCACCTTTCTATCCAATGCATTCAGAACAGCATGGAAAAGGTCGCGATGCGTAAACCATGCTACTGCTATACAAATATTTGATGTTGAACTATCAATATACTTCGTTATAGTGGCACGAATTTGAGAAAAATAGGCTTGAATCATTTTTTGTACTTTTTTCGAATTACAAATTCTTATACTCCCGGCAGGCGAATTGCAAATTCGCCTGAACAGAGCCGAAGAGCCATGCCTTCAGGACGGGCTGCGTCTAGAAGTATTCGGCTATTGTCTGCTGCATCATCTGTGTACTCATAAGCATATCGTTTTAGAATCTCTGGGCAAAGATATGAAAAGTTTTTCAAACTTGATGCAATTTACTGAAAAATGTGCGAAAAGGTTAGCAAACATGCATTGCACGATGTTATTCGTGGAAAGACAAATGCATCATATCCTTTATGTCGCTGAAGCCGAGGACGGAGTAGAGCAATCGGCCAGCTTCGGAGGTTTCCTTAAGCAAGCTTAGCTTTGCTCTCGCTGCTCCCGAAATTCTAACGGCGTCATTGCCATGTGTTTCTTGAACAGGCGGACGAAGTATGTGGCGGTATCAAAGTGCAACTGGACGGCGATGTCGGCAACCGGGAGCGTGGTGTACTTCAGTTGTCGGCAGGCCTCGGTCAGAATCTGGTCGAGAATGTAGGTCTTGGCCGACTTGCCAAGCGACTGGCGCACGATCTTGTTCAGGTAGTTGGGCGTGATGCAGAGGCGGTCGGCATAGAACTCCGTGCCGTGCTCCTCGCGGAAGTGGTCATTTACCAGCTGTACGAAGTCATCCACATAGCGGCTCACGGGAATGTCCGTCAGACTGCGCTGAACGGTCTCCACTTGCTCTGCATCCACCATCGGCACCCGTTGCAGAAGCATCATCGTCTCGTAGAGCATGGCGCGCAGGATGTGCTGGTCTTTCTGGGCATAGTCTGTTATCTCGCGGCGCATCTCCTGATAGAGCGTGTGGATGCGTTCAAAGGCAGCATCGTCCGCCATCAGGAACGGACTGCTGCGGTCTGCCTGCAGATACGTGAAACGGTCGAGAAAGTGTGGGTCGCTGAAGAACGACAACAGAAACTCCTTCTCAAACACCAGGTTCAGCGCATCCAACTGCGGATTGTCCTCGAAAGACCACACCTCACCCGGAATGGAGCAGATAATCAACCCTCTCTCCAGCTTGCGTAATCGTCCGTTGATAGCTACCGATGTATCACCGTCTAATACCAGCGTAATGCTATAGAAGGTCTCGCTGAACACAGGTGTCCGTCTGATGTCGGGCATCATCTTCTCGTAGCTGATGACATCCACCAGCAGCTCATCGCCATACTTGTGCTTATAGAATTTATATACAGGTATTTTCTTCATTTTTGTATTTCAGCCAGAAACTATGATTTCAAGCTATTCATAAAGAAATGCTCTGATGTCCAGCAGCGATATACGAGCAGTATTTACTGAGTAGATTGGCTAATGGCAAATCTCCTTTCTGGTATCGCTCTGCATCGAGTTTCAGGACTCTTTCGCAGATAGGTTTCTTTCCCTTGAACAATGCTTTAAGGTATTGAATGCCATTCTCTTCGGTAATACTTACATCAGTGAAGAATTGTGTCAAGTCCTCTGCATCATAGACGATGGAGTAACTAGGGCGTTTGGCTCCGGGAATGTCCTCTATCAGGATGTTCTTGTCAACAAGATCCTGTATGTCACGTATGGCAGTGTCCTTCGAGCACTTTGCCAATGTTGCCCATGTCTTTGACGTTATCTTAGCCTCATAGCCATCAAGAAAGAGGTTGAGCATCTGCGTCTGACGCTCTGTCATCGGAACTGACGATGCCTTCTGCCAGAAGAAACTCTTGTTCAAGATGGTGGTGACGATGGAGTCAGCCTCGTCGAG
>JAEEPZ010000051.1 GCA_016285055.1 Prevotella sp. | reverse complement strand
TCAGCGAAGAAAGGACAGCGAATATGAGGCAGCAAAAAAGTTACAGACCCCACCCCTAACCCCTCCCCTTGAAGGGAGGGGATGGCTGCGCATTGAGTTGCGTCGCAGACATGACTTTAAACACGAATGACCATCAATTAAACATAAATTTCTCATGAATTATTATTTATGAATCATTCGTGGTCATTCATGATTATTCGTGTTGCGTCGCAGACAAAACTTTTAAACACGAATGATTCATAAATTATAATTTACGAATCATTCGCGTGACATTTACGTATATTCGCGTTGCGTCGCAGACAAGACTTTAAACACGAATTATTCATAAATTATAATTTCCCATTCACGTATATTCGCGTTGCGTCGCAGACATAAATTTTAACGCAAATTTGTGATGATCAATTTACGGTAACGGTATCGGCGCAGTTACCAAATGTCAAGGATGAATGAAAAAAAAATAAATAATCATGCCGGTTCGCCGTTATTTGAGGAAAAACATGTATCTTTGCAGTTCAAATCAATAGGAAAAGTTTGAAAATGGGAAAGATTATTGCTTTGGCAAACCAAAAGGGCGGCGTGGGCAAGACCACGACGACCATCAACCTTGCTGCCTCGCTGGCCACGCTTGAGAAGAGCGTGCTGGTGGTGGACGCCGACCCACAGGCCAACGCCTCCAGCGGACTGGGCGTGGACATCAGCCAGGTGGACTGCTCGCTCTATGAGTGCATCATCGACAAGACCGACGTGCGCGAGGCTATCTACACCACCGACATCGAGGGTCTGGACATCATCCCGAGCCACATCGACCTGGTGGGCGCAGAGATAGAGATGCTGAATCTGGACAACCGCGAGCGGGTGCTGAAGAACCTGTTAGAGCCTATCCGCAAGGACTACGACTATATCCTCATCGACTGTTCGCCCTCGCTGGGCCTCATCACGGTGAACGCGCTGACGGCGGCCGACTCGGTCATCATACCTGTGCAGTGCGAGTACTTCGCCCTGGAAGGCATCTCGAAGCTGCTGAACACCATCAAAATCATCAAGTCGAAGCTGAACACAAAGCTGGAGATAGAGGGCTTCCTGCTGACGATGTACGACTCACGCCTCCGCTTAGCCAACCAGATATACGACGAGGTGAAGCGCCACTTCCAGGAGCTGGTGTTCAAGACGGTCATCCAGCGCAACGTGAAGCTCTCGGAGAGTCCCAGCCACGGTCTGCCGGTGATCCTCTATGACGCTGACTCGACAGGAAGCAAGAACCATCTGGCACTGGCGAAGGAGATTATTAGTAAGGGCTGAGTGTTGAGAGTTGAGTGTTGAGAGACATTTCTACTTCATCAGTGAATGTTGAGAGATGAGTGTTGAGAGACATTTCTACTTCATCAGTGAAGGTTGAGTGTTGAGACATTTCTTATCATTATACGTAATCTGAAGGATATGGAGTTCAATTTCAGAAAATTAAATGTTTACTATAGTGCCTTAGACTTGGTTGAATATGTGTATGAAAAAGCAGGTCATTTCCCAAAAGAAGAAAAATATGCACTTAGTGACCAGTTACGTAGGGCAGTCGTTTCAGTTCCTTCAAACATCGTGGAAGGTGTTGGCAGGGCTACAGATAAAGACAAAGCTCATTTTGTAAGTATGGCGTATACTTCATTAATGGAGGTTTTATGCCAAATGGAAATTGCTTACAGAGTAAAATATATAAGTGAGGACGAGTTTAGAACGGCAGAGCAAAGGATTGAAACCGTTGCCAGGATGCTATCCGGTTTAAGGAAATCGTTTGAAAAGTCTCTCAACTCTTAACTTTAAACTCTAAACAAAAAAAAGGCTGTACAAAAAAAAAATAAGACAAGAGAAACCGTTGCCAAGTAAGGAAATCGTTTGAAAAGTCTCTCAACTCTAAACTCTAAACTCTAAACAAAAAAAATGGCTGTACGAAAAAAATACGACAAGAGCGTCATTGGCCGCGGCCTTGACGACATGGGCATCGGCAAAGGACTGGATGCCCTGATAGACACGAGCGACGTGAAGACACAGGGGTCGTCGAACCTCAACGAGATACCTATCGAGCAGATAGAGCCGAACCCCGACCAGCCGCGACGTGAGTTTGACGAGCAGGCCATGCAGGAGCTGGCCAGCAGCATCCAGACGATGGGCATCATAGCTCCCATCACACTGCGACAGGTGGCTCCCGACCGCTATCAGATCATTGCCGGCGAGCGGCGCTGGCGGGCCTCACAGCGCGCCGGCCTGAAGACCATACCCGCCTATATACGCACCGTGGACGACGAGAACGTGATGGAGCTGGCTCTGGTGGAGAACATACAGCGCGAAGACCTGAACGCCATCGAGATAGCACTGGCCTACGAGCACCTGGCAGAGACGACGGGCATGACGCAGGAGAAGATCAGCGAGCGCGTGGGCAAGAGCCGCACCGCCGTGACGAACTATATGCGCCTGCTGAAGCTGCCGGCACAGATACAGATGTCGCTGAAGAACCACGAGATAGACATGGGCCACGCACGGGCACTGCTCGCCCTCGACTCGCCGTCGCTGCAGCTGAAGCTGTTTCGCGACGTGCAGAAGAACCAGTACAGCGTGCGCAAGGTGGAGGAGATGGTGCAGATGCTGAAGCAGGGCGAGAACGTGCAGTCGGCGAAGAGGAAGATCACGGCGAAGGCACAGCTGCCCAAGCCGATGGTGGAGGCACGCCAACGCCTCGCCTCCGTCTTCGGCTCGAAGGTGCAGCTGAGCTACTCGGCCAACGGCAAGGGAAAGATCAGCATCCCCTTCGGTGACGAGCAAGAACTGGCAAGGATTATGGATTTGTTGAGAGTTGAGAGTTAAGAGTTGAGAGACATTTCATTTTGAGTTGAGAGTTGAGAGTTGAGGGTTGAGAGATGAGAGATGAGAGTTGAGAGACATTTCATTTTGAGTTAAGAGCTAAACGATGAGTGATATTTTCAAGAATAAAAGAAAGATGTGGTGGGTGAAGGTGCTGGTGGCACTTCTCACTTATCACGCATCGCTCATCACTGCACCGGCGCAGACGGAGGTGAACGACTCTATCGTCATGGCCCTCGACTCGATGTACAACAAGCTGAAGGCTGAAGACCTGATGAACGGTGACAGTCTGCTGAAGAGGGACTCGATAGCTGCGGCCGAGCAAGCGTCGCTCGATGCTCAGCAGTCGTCACTCAGCAAAGAGCGTGACTGGAGCACGTGGCGCCCTGACCCCCAGCGGGCACTGTGGCTGGCGCTCGTCATCCCCGGCGGCGGACAGATATACAACCGCAAATACTGGAAGCTGCCGCTGGTCTACGGAGGATTCATGGGCTGCATCTATGCCATGCGCTGGAACAACATGATGTATAAGGACTATGCCCAGGCCTACCTCGACATCACTGACAATGACCCGGGCACAGCCAGCTACAACAAGTTCCTGCACTTAGGACGACAGATAACACCCGCCAACGAGGCGCGGTACAGGGAGATATTCAAGAAACGCAAGGACCGCTTCCGGCGCTACCGCGACCTCAGCTTCTTCGTGATGTTAGGCGTCTACGCCATCTCGGTCATCGACGCCTACGTGGACGCAGAGCTCTCGGTGTTTGACCTCTCGAAAGACCTGTCGCTGAAGGTGCAGCCGGCTGTCATCAACAACAGTATGCTCAACGGAGCCAGGTCGCTGGCCAGCAATGCCATCGGCGTGAACTGCGTGCTCGACTTCTGATAAGTCCTATAAGCCCTATAAGTCCCATAAGCCCTATAAGTCCCATAAGTCCTATAAGTCCCATAAGTCCCATAAGCCCTATAAAAAAACCATGAAGAAAACGATATTAATGCTTTTAGCCGGCCTGCCATTCATCGGCATGGCACAGATAGTGACGACCGAGTTTGACGAGAACGACGACGCAAACATCGACGAGAACGAGGTGGAGGTGCTGAACGAGAACGAGGTGGAAGTGCTGAACGAAGACGTGAGCGAGACAGGCTTCGACTTCCCCGAGGCACTGACCGACGCCAACCTCGACAGCCTGATGAACCTCTATATGACGAAGACTTACCTCAGCACTGCCGACGACTGCCAGCAGCTGAGCGAGAACCCCGACGTCAGCCACGAGGTGTACCGCGACCGCCTGAAGCGCATGCCCACCATCATGGACATGGCCTACAACGACGTGGTGCGCTCGTGCATCGACCGCTACATGGTGCGCCTGCGCCGACAGGTGAGCTACATGCTCGGCGCCGCCAATTTCTACATGCCCATCTTCGAACAGGCCCTCGACACCTACCAGCTGCCCTTAGAGCTGAAATACCTGCCCATCATCGAGTCGGCCCTCAACCCCACCGCCGTGTCGCGCGTCGGCGCCACCGGCCTCTGGCAGTTTATGATGGCCACGGGCAAGGCCTACGGCTTAGAGGTGACATCGCTGACCGACGACCGCCGCGACCCCGTGAAGTCGAGCTATGCCGCAGCACGCTACCTGCGCGACCTCTACCTCATCTTCGGCGACTGGAACCTGGTCATCGCTGCCTACAACTGCGGACCGGAGAACATCAACCGCGCCATACGCCGCTCGGGCGGCAAGCGCGACTACTGGGAAATCTACCCCTACCTGCCGAAGGAGACACGCGGCTACGTGCCCGCCTTCATCGCCGCCAACTATGCCATGACCTACTACTGCGAGCACGGCATCTGCCCGATGCAGAGCAAGCTGCCCGCCAAGACCGACACAGTGATGGTGAACCAGAACGTGGACTTTGCGAAGGTGGCCGCAGTCTGCAATATCGACATCGACATGATCCGCTCGCTGAACCCCGTCTATCGCAAAGACATGGTGCCGGGCTACAGCAAGCCATCGCCGCTGCGCCTGCCGCTGAGCGATGTGTCGCGCTTCATCGACATGGAAGACTCGATCTACGCCATGAGCGGCAAGCGCGAGGTGAAGCCTGCCGAGCTCGTCGTGGAAGAGCCGCCGGTGACAACGAAGCCCTCACGCCGCGAGCGGGCACAGACAGCCACCCGTGCCGTCTACTACACCGTGAAGCGCGGCGACACCCTGAGCGGCATAGCACGCCGGCACGGCACCACCTTAGCAAAGGTGAAGCGCCTCAACGGACTGCGAGGCAACAGCATCCGCATAGGCCAGCGCCTCAGAGTGAAATAGCGCACCAGCACATCATCTACCATTCAAAACTCATAGTTATTTAACTTTTCCTTTATTACGCCTATGAACGACGACGAACTGAAACTCCGTGAAGCCGCTGACGACAAGCTCATCAGCGCTGCTTACGACAAGCTGATAGACAGCTACCTGAATAGCCGCCACCGCAAGAAGGTGGACCTCATCAACAAGGCCTTCAACTTCGCACGGCAGGCGCACAAAGGCGTGCGCCGACTCTCCGGCGAGCCTTATATCATGCACCCCATCGCCGTGGCACAGATAGTGTGCTACGACATCGGCCTGGGCTCCACCAGCATCTGCTCGGCCCTGCTGCACGACGTGGTGGAGGACACCGACTACACCGTGGAGGACATAGAAAACATGTTCGGTGCGAAGATTGCGCAGATAGTCGACGGACTGACGAAGATCAGCGGCGGCATCTTCGGCGACCAGGCCTCAGCACAGGCCGCCAACTTCAAGAAACTGCTGCTGACCATGAGCGAGGACATACGCGTCATCCTCATCAAGATAGCCGACCGCCTGCACAACATGCGCACCCTCGACTCGCAGCCTGCCAACAAACAGTATAAGATAGCGGGCGAGACACAGTATCTCTACGCTCCGCTGGCCCACCGCCTCGGACTCTACAAAATCAAGTCGGAGCTGGAGAACCTCAGCTTCAAGTTTGAGCATCCCGACGACTACGCCGCCATTGTGCGCCAGCTCGATGACACACAGATATCGCGCCACCAGTCCTTTGAGCAGTTTACCGAGCCTATCAAGAAGGTGCTGAACGACATGGGCTTCGAGTACGAGATACGCGAGCGGGTGAAGACGCCCTACTCCATCTGGAACAAGATGCAGAACAAGCACGTCACCTTCGACGAGATATTCGACATCCTGGCCGTGCGCATCATCTTCAAGTCGAAGCACAGAGACGACGAGGTGGGCGACTGCTTCAAGATCTACGCAGCGCTGACCAAGATTTACCGCCGTCACCCCGACCGTCTGCGCGACTGGGTGACGAAGCCGAAGGCCAACGGCTACCAGGCGCTGCACGTCACGCTGATGTCGAAGCAGGGCCACTGGATAGAGGTGCAGATACGCTCCGACCGCATGGACGAGATAGCCGAGCAGGGACTGGCCGCACACTGGAAGTACAAGGAAAGCCTCATGAAGAAAACCAACAAGAATGAGGAAACCGACGACATCATGGCCGACAAGCTGGCCTCAGGCTACTCAGATGGCAACAAGGACGAGGACAACTCGGAATACTCCGAAGACGAGATGAGCGAATGGCTGCACACCATCAAGGAAATCCTCGACGACCCGCAGCCCGACGCCATGGATTTTCTCGATGCCATCAAGCTCAACCTCTATGCCAGCGAGATTTTCGTCTTCACACCCAAAGGCGAGATCAAGACCATGCCGCCCAACTCCACCGTCCTCGACTTCGCTTTCTCCATACACACCGTCCTCGGCTCACACTGCATCGGCGCCAAGGTGAACCACAAGCTGGTGCCCCTGAGCCATCGGCTGAACAGCGGCGACCAGGTGGAGGTGCTCACATCGAAGTCACAGCACGTGCAGCCCTCGTGGGTCAACTTCGCATCGTCGGCCAAGGCGAAGGCGAAGATTCAGGCCATCCTGCGCCGCAATCAGCGCGAGGTGCAGAAGAACGGCGAGGAGCAGCTGGCCGCATGGATGGAGAAGAACGGTTTCGAGATGACACCGGCACACGTTGACCAGCTGGTGAAGTTCCGCGAGGCATCGTGCAAGGAGGAGCTCTTCCAGCGCATCGGCGAGAAGACCATCCTCTTAAACGACGACGACGCCAACGAGCTGAAAGGCAAGAACAAGAAGAAGAGCGAGAGCACCGGCGGCGGCGGATGGCGCAAGTATGTGCCCTTCGTCAAGGCGAAGAAAACCGAAGAGGAGGAGAAGAGCGAGCTCTTCATCGTGCCGGAGAAGTTCAACCGCAAGAAGCCTGTCTTTCTCAGCGAGGAGAACATCAGTCAGTACATCTTCCTCGACTGCTGCCACCCCATTCCCGGCGACGACGCACTGGGATACATCGACAACCAGAACCGCATAGAGATACACAAGCGTACCTGCCCCGTGGCTAACAAGCTGAAAGCCAGCTACGGCAACCGCATCCTCGACGTGAAGTGGGACATGCACAAGCAGCTCTTCTTCGACGCCACCATCCGTCTGGGAGGCATCGACCGCCGCGGCCTCGTCAACGAGGTGACACGCGTCATCAGCAACCAGCTCAACGTAGACATACGCCGGCTGGCCTTCACCACCGAGGACGGCATCTTCGACGGAACCATCGACCTGCGCGTCCACGACCGCGAAGATGTCAAGCAGATCATCGACAAGCTCAAGGGGGTGGAAGACCTCAAGGAGATTTCGCAGATATTGTGAGATTGAGAGAATGAGAAATTGAGAGAATGAGAAAATGAGAGATTGAGAAAATGAGAAAATGAGAGAATGAGAAAATGAGAAATATGATACGCGAAAAACTATTTGTTCTATTTTGCTTTTGTTCTTTTATGCTTTCAGCGAATGCTGCGGGCAAGTATGACAACCCCGATACGCTTGTGGTGGCCCGCGACGGCACCGGACAGTTCCGCACCGTCGACGAGGCCATAGAGGTGTGCCGCGCCTTCATGGACTACCATAAGGTGATCTACGTGAAGAAGGGCACCTACAAGGAGAAGCTCATCATACCCGCCTGGCTGCAGAACATCGAGATTTGCGGCGAGGACCGCGACCAGACCGTCATCACCTACGACGACCATGCCAACATACGCACCGCAGAGCGGCCCAACGGCATGGGCACCTTCCGCACCTACACGCTGAAGGTAGAAGGCAATGACATCACCCTGAAGAACATCACCATCGAGAACAACTCTGCCCGCCTGGGCCAGGCCGTGGCGCTGCACACCGTGGGCGACCGCCTGACGTTCATCAACTGCCGGTTCCTCGGACACCAGGACACCATCTACACGGGCACCGCCGGCACAAGGCTCTATTTCAAGGACTGCTACATCGAGGGCACCACCGACTTCATCTTCGGTCCGTCGACGGCGTGGTTTGAGCACTGCACCATCTACTGCAAGTCCGACAGCTACATCACAGCCGCCAGCACGCCAGAAGAGATAATGTACGGGTACATATTTAATAATTGCACCGTCAGCTGTGCGCCCAACGTGACGAAGGTCTACCTGGGCCGTCCGTGGCGCGACTACGGCTACACCCTCTTCATGCACTGCTCGCTGCCCGCACAGATACGCCCCGAGGGATGGCATCACTGGGAAGAGCAGCGCAAGCAGACCGCACGCTACCTGGAGTTTGAGAACACCGGCGAAGGCGCCAGCCCTGCCACCCGCGTGGCTTGGAGCCGGCAGCTCACCAAGAAGGAGGCTAAAGACATCACCGTGGAGAATGTGTTCCGCCGCGCCGACAGCTGGACCATAGAGTAGACGCTATCCACCTCTTCAGAAACGAGGCCATAGCATGGAGGCACCATCCCGTCAAACGGAATGGTGCCTCCATGCTATCGATGCGTAAGGATAGAAGCTTACTGCAGCCCGTCGAGCTGGCGCTTCAGCGCTTGCAGATCTGTGCGTATGTCGATGAGACGGGTGATGACCTCTGCCTTGCGGTCGGAGCCGTCGCGGTTGGCGTTGATCATCTTGCGGGCGGCAGCAATCTTGAAGCCGCGCACCTTCACCAGGTTGTGGATGAGGCGTATCTGCTCAACATCCTTCTCTGAATACTGACGCACCTTGTTAGGGCCTGTCGTCTTCGGCTTCAGATAGGGGAACTCGGTCTCCCAGTAACGAAGCGTGCTCTCGTTCAGGTCGAACATCTCTGCTACTTCGCGGATGGAGTAGTAGAGCTTCAGGTTCTTGTCAAGATTCAGGGCCATTTGAGTTGAGAGTTGAGAGATGAGAGTTGAGAGTTAAGAGTTGGCCATTACGGCACAACTCTTAACTCCTGACTCAGTTACAGGTTGGGGTTGATTTTGCTCCACTCGCTGATGGGCGGCACGATGTTGAGCGTCACCAGCTCGTCGCGCATCTTGCAGAGGTGCTCGTAGCTCTGGTCGAGCTTGGCGTTCTCCTCGGGCAGGCCTTCGGGCACTTCAAAGGTGGCACCCTCGGCGGTCATGGTGGTCTTCATGGCCATCATGATGTGGTCGTACTTGTCGGTCTTCACGTAGGTGCCCACGGGGAAGCGGAACGGCTCACCGCCCATGGCGGCACGGATCATCTCCACGCTGAGGTATGAGGGGCTCTGGAACGAGCTGCGTCCGCGCAGCTTGATGATGGCGGCACCGCCCTTGGTGACGTCGGTCTTCATCTGCTCCCACTCCTCGGCGGGGAACTCCTCAGTGCCGATGATGTCGGTCAGCTTGCGGCCCTTGATGGTGACGTGGCTGCCGAAGACGGCCATCTGCTCGCCGTGTCCGCCGTAGGTGGCGCAGCCCTTGATCTCGCTCTGCAGCACGCCGAACTTCTTGGCCAGTGCGCTCTGCAGACGGGTGGTGTCGAGGCCGGCCAGCGTGGTCACCTGTCCGGGCTTCAAGCCTGAGTAGAGCAGCGTGACGAGGCCGGTGAGGTCGGCAGGGTTGAAGATGATGACGACGTGCTTCACGTCGGGGCAGTATTTCTTGATGTTCTGTCCCAGCTCCTCTGCAATCTTGCAGTTGCCAGCCAGCAGATCCTCGCGCGTCATGCCTTCCTTACGGGGTGCGCCACCTGAAGATATGATGTACTTAGCGCCGGTGAAAGCCTCCTCGGCGTCGGTGGTGGCGGTGATGGTGGCCTCGTCGAAGCCGCTCTGACGCATCTCCTCAGCCACACCCTCGGGTGAGAACACATCATAGAGACACAGGTTGCTGGTGAGCCCCATCATCAGGGCGCTCTGGGCCATGTTCGAGCCGATCATGCCGGCTGCGCCGACGATGACCAGTTTGTCATTTGTCAAAAATGCCATAGTGATTTACGATTTTGTTTAGATTGACAATTTAAGTGGTTTAATTGTGGGGCAAAGTTACGAAAATCTTTCGGCAATCCATCGAAAAAGCGCACTTATTTTTCGGAGTGGTCTTATTTTTTTAGAGAAAAAGAATGGCCGATAGTTTTTTTTCGCTATCTTTGTCACCTCAAAATGACAAAACCCCGAAAAGGGGGATGAAATACGTCCCCGTCTTCTATTGAACAACATCCCCAAAGCCCGCGACAGCCGCGACGTGATAACAAAAACTGATTGATAAATACATGATGAAGAATCCAGAAAACAACGGCGGCATGAACGAGCGCATACGCCGCTTGCGCCAGCAAAACATGGACACGCCGACGACGCTCTCCATCGAGCGGGCGCTCATCGAGACCGATTTCTACAAACAGTACTACGGCACGATGTCCACCCCCGTGCTGCGTGCCCGCAACTTCTACGAGATCTGCAAGAAGAAGACCATCTACATCGGCCCCGACGAGCTGATTGTAGGCGAGCGCGGCCCGAAGCCGAAAGCCGTGCCTACGTTTCCTGAGCTGACGTGTCACTCGGTGGAGGACCTGCACACGCTGAACGAGCGCGAGCTGCAGCGCTATGCCATCGCGCAGGACGACATCGACACCTACGAGCGTGAGGTCATCCCCTACTGGAAGGGCAAGACGCAGCGCGAGCGCATCTTCAACCACGTGTCGAAGGAGTGGGAGGAAGCCTACCATGCCGGCGTGTTCACGGAGTTCATGGAGCAGCGTGCCGCCGGTCACACCGCCATGGACGGCAAGATGTATCACGAGGGGCTGCTCGACGTGAAGGCCCGCATCGAGAAGCGCATCGCCGAGCTTGACTATATCTACGACCCCGAGGCCACCGACAAGCAGCAGGAGTTAGAGGCGATGGCCATCTCGTGCGACGCTGCCATCCTCTTTGCCGAAAGGCATGCCGAGCTCGCAGAACAGCTGGCAGCCAAGCTGGAAGCTGATGAGGCTGATGGAACCTATGAGTCCTATGAGTCCTATGAGACCTACAAAACCCGCCGCATCAATGAGCTCCGAAAGATCGCTGCTGTCTGCCGCTGGGTGCCCGCCCACGCCCCGCGCGACCTGTGGGAAGCCATCCAGATGTACTGGTTCGTACACCTGGCCACCGTCACAGAGCTGAACGGCTGGGACTCGATGAATCCCGGCCACATCGACCAGCACCTCTTCCCCTTCTACGAGCAAGGCCTGAGTGACGGCACGCTGACCCGCGATGAGGCCAAGGAGCTACTCAGCTGTCTGTGGATCAAGTTCAACAACCAGCCCGCGCCGCCGAAGGTGGGCGTTACGGCCTTGGAGAGCGGCACCTACAACGACTTCACCAATATCAACATCGGCGGCGTAGACCGCAACGGCAACAGCGCCGTCAACGAGCTGTCGTACATGATTCTGGAGATTCAGGAGGAACTTCACCAACTGCAGCCCGGCCTCTCCATCCATATTGCGAAGAACACGCCCGATGACTTCCTGCTGGCGGGCATCCGCGTCATCCGTCAAGGCCACGGCTACCCCAGCATCTTCAATCCCGACACCTATATTCAAGAGTTGGTACGCGAGGGCAAGACGCTCGAGGATGCCCGCGAGGGCGGCTGCTCCGGCTGCATCGAGGTGGGCGCCTTCGGCAAGGAGGCCTATCTGCTGACGGGCTATCTGAACACCCCGAAAATCCTGGAAATCACGCTGAACAACGGCGTTGACCCTGAGACGGGCAAGAAGCTGGGCCTGACGACGGGCGACCCGCGCACGTTCCAATCCTTCGACGAGCTTTACGACGCCTGGCACCGCCAGATGGTGTACTTCGTCAACCTGAAGCTCTCGGTCAACAACTATATCGAGCGTATGTTCTCGCTCTATGCCCCCGCCACGTTCCTCAGCCTCTACATCGACGACTGTATCGACAAGGGCAAGGACTACTACGCCGGCGGTGCACGTTACAACACGACTTACATTCAGTGCACGGGCCTCGGCACCATCACCGACTGCTTCACCGCCTTGAAGAAACATGTGTTCGAGGACCATCGCTACACGATGGACGAGCTGCTGGAGGCATGCCGGAATAACTGGGAAGCAGCCCCCCTGTCTTCCCCCGAGGGGGACACAAATGTCCGCAAGTCAACAGAAGCTTCCGTCATGCGTGCCTACATCCGCAACCACACACCTTTCTTTGGCAACGACGACCCTTATGCCGACGCCATCGCCGTGCGCGTCTACGATGACTTAGTGAAAGCCATCGAAGGCCGTCCCAACACCCGAGGCGGCAAGACACAGCTGAACATGCTCAGCACCACCTGCCACAACTACTTCGGCTCGGTCTGCGGCGCCACGCCCAACGGACGCTTCGCCCATTTCGCCATCAGCGACGGCACCTCGCCTGCCCACGGCAGCGACACCCACGGCCCCACCGCCGTCATCAAGTCGCTGGGCAAGCTCGACCAGACGAAGAGCGGCGGCACCCTGCTCAACATGCGCTTCGTGCCCGCACTGCTGAAGCGTGAGGAAGACCAGAAGAAGCTGGCCTCGCTCATCCGTACTTACTTCAAGTTCGGCGGGCATCACATCCAGTTCAACATTGTCGATACGGCCACCCTGCACGATGCCCAGCAGCATCCCGAGGAATACCGCGACCTGCTGGTGCGCGTGGCCGGCTACAGCGACTACTTCAACGACATGACCGAGCAGTTGCAGAACGAGATTATCGCCCGCACGGAGAACGAGGAATACTGAAGCTTTCCGTGTGAACAACGCAGTGATGCCGTCAATACGGGAACACAAGAAAAAAGCTTGCGAAAGTTGTAACTCCCTTAACTCCTTTAACTCCCTTAACTCCTTTAACTCCCTTAACTCCTTTAACTCCAAATTTTCCCTTTTTATTTGCATGAAAGGATAAAAAGCTATAACTTTGCAACGTGTTTGCAAGGATATTCGACATCAAGCGCTACGCCATCAACGACGGCCCCGGCATACGGACAACCATCTTCATGAAGGGCTGTCCGCTGCGCTGTGCCTGGTGTCACAACCCGGAGAGCTGGTCCACAGAACCGCAGGTGCTCTACAGGCAGAGCAAGTGCATCGGCTGCAACGGCTGCGGGCTGTTTCCGCATTTCGTCCTGACAGACCACGACGACATCGCGGCGGCCATAGCCCAGTGCCCCGCCACAGCCTTGGAGACATGCGGCCGCGAGTGGCCGATGGACGAGCTGATGGCGGAGATAGAGAAGGAGCGCGACATCATGGAGGACAGTGGCGGCGGCGTGACCCTGAGTGGCGGCGAGCCGCTGATGCACCCCGAGGAGGCACTCGGGCTGCTGCGCGAGCTGGGCCGCCGCGGATTCCACCGCACAGTAGACACCACGCTGTATGCCGCACCCGCGGTGGTGGAGGCCGTGGCCGAGGAGTGCGAGCTGCTGCTCATCGACCTGAAGCTGATGGACGCAGAGAAGCACCGCCGCTACACGGGCGTGTCCAACGAGCTGATACTTCGCAACATCCGCTCTGTTGCCCAGGCAGGACATGCCTTTGTCATTCGCATTCCGCTCATCGACGGCATCAACGCCGATGACGAGAACATGGAGAGCACCGCGCTGTTTCTGTCATCGCTTTTGCAAGAATCGGCAGAGGTTTCCTCTGAAGCCACTCGCCCGATCACGGTTCACCTGCTGCCTTACCACGACATGGGCAAGGACAAGCACCGCCGCATCCTGCCGCCCACACCCTACAATCCACAGCATTTCCCCATGGCCGTCCCCTCTGACGCCGTCATTGCCCGCTGCCAGCAGCGCCTGCAGTCGCACGGCCACCGCGTCGTCATCGGCGGATAGGCCCCAAAAACGAAACAGCGTGATAACGTCATAACGTGATAACGTAATAACGAAACAGCGTAATAACGTGATAACGTAATAACGTTATAACGAAAAAAACAAAAATAACGAAAAAAAAAATCATGACTACCATTCCCCTCCGCCTTCAGGCCCTGCGCGAAGAGATGCAGCGCGAGCACCTGGCTGCTGTGATCATCCCCAGCAGCGACCCGCATCAGAGTGAGTACACCGCCGCCCACTGGAAGGGCCGCGAGTATATCAGCGGTTTCGACGGTTCGGCTGGCACTGCCGTCGTCACGATGAACAGTGCCGCCCTCTGGACCGACAGCCGCTATTTCCTCGCCGCCGAGGAGCAGTTGCGCGGCACAGGCTTCCAGCTGATGAAGTTGAAGATAGACGGGACGCCCACCATAGCCGAGTGGATCCATGAGCAATGCACCACGAGCCATGAGCCATCGACCGAGGTGCTCATCGACGGCATGGTAGCCTCGGCCAACGAGGTGCGGCAGCTGACGAAAGAGCTGCGCAGTGAGGGAGGCCTGACGCTGCGCACCAATACCGACCTGCTGGGACGCGTGTGGCGCAACCGCCCTACCCTGCCCCCCAACCCCGTGGAGATTTTTCCGATGGAGTATGCGGGCGAGTCGTGTGAGAGCAAGCTGCAACGCATACGCCAGGCGCTGCGACAGCAGCATGCCGACGGAATGTTGATGGCTGCCCTCGACGACATAGCATGGACGCTCAACCTGCGCGGCACCGATGTGCACTGCACGCCCGTTTTCGTCAGCTATTTGCTCATCACTTCCCGCAACGCTACATTATTTATAAATAAAGAGAAGCTCACGCCCGAGGTGGAGCGCTACCTGAGCGGGAACGGCGTGCTGGTGGCCGACTACACGGCGGTGAAGGAAGGGCTGCGAAGCTATTTCGAGTACAACATCCTGATAGACCCCGACGAGGTGAGCCACACGCTCTACAAGGAACTGTGCGACAAGGAGCTGTGGAGCAAGGACTTGCCCGGCAGCCGAATCATTGAGGCCGAGTCGCCGGTGAAGCGCATGAAGACGGTGAAGAACGCCGTGGAGCAGGAGGGCTTCCGCCGCGCCATGCTGCGCGACGGTGTGGCCATGGTGAAGTTCCTCTACTGGCTAGATGAGGCTTATAAGGCATATGAGTCTTATGAGTCTTATAAGTCCTATGAGACCCATGAGTCCCATAAGTCCCATGAGCCTCTCACCGAGCTGTCAATCAGCGAGAAGCTGCGGCAGCTGCGCGCTGAGCAGCCTCTCTTCCGCGACATCTCCTTCGACACCATCGCCGCCTACGGACAGCACGGCGCCGTGGTGCACTATGAGCCGACAGCCGAGAGCGACATACCGTTGCAGCCCGAGGGACTGCTGCTCCTGGACAGCGGCGCACAGTATCTCGACGGCACCACCGACATCACCCGCACCATCGTCCTCGGCCCGCTGACGGAAGAGATGCGACGCGTCTATACCCTCGTGCTCAAAGGGCACATACAGGTGGAGCTGGCCCGCTTCCCCTCGGGCATCAGCGGCACACAGCTCGACGTGCTGGCCAAGCGGGCGATGTGGCGCGACGGACTCAGCTACCTGCACGGCACGGGCCACGGCGTGGGAACCTACCTCAGTGTGCACGAAGGCCCTCACCAGATACGCATGGAGTGGAAACCGGCACCCCTCGTGGCTGGCATGACCGTCACCGACGAGCCGGGCATCTATCTCGCAGGGCGCTTCGGGGTGCGCATCGAGAACACACTGCTCATCGTGCCGGCTAAGCCACGAGGTGCCGACGACCGCATACCACAGGACGGCGTGACAGAATTTGGGCAGTTCCTGCAGTTTGAACCCCTCACGCTCTGCCCCATCGACAAGCGTCCCATCGTGACGGAACTGCTCGACGACGAAGAGCGGCAGTGGCTCGACGACTACCATCAGGTGGTTTATGAACGGCTTGCGCCAATGCTCGCAGAAAGCGAGAAAAAATGGTTAAAAACAGTCTGTTCGCCACTTTAAAAGCTAAAAATTGCATAATATTGTCGGATTTTTAAGTATTTTTTTGCTTATCTGACAAATTAGCTGTAATTTTGCACGCTAATTTGTCTATATGCCTTTGGAAGGCAACGAACAGATAACAAATAATAAGAAAATACAGTCAAATGAAGAAAAGGTTAGCATTGCTGCTGGTGGGCCTCTTCCTGTCGATAGGAATGTCGTGGGCCCAAACATCCATCAGCGGAACTGTCTTCGAGGAAAGCGGAGAACCTTGCATCGGTGCCACTGTGATGATACAGGGCACAAAGCAGGGCACGAAGACAGACCTGGACGGTAAGTTCACCATCACCGTCCCGGCAGGTAAGAAAATTGTCATCAGCTACATCGGCACTGTGACGCAGACCGTTACGCCGAAGAACGGCATGAAGGTGACGTTGCAGAGTGACGCTCACACCATGGGCGAAGTAGTGGTGACGGGTATCGTGAAGCAGGACAAGCGCCTGTTCACCGGCTCATCGACGAAGATAGATGCCGACAAGGCAAAGCTGGCAGGTATGGCCGACGTCAGCCGCTCGCTGGAAGGACGTGTGGCAGGCGTGCAGGTGACCAACGTCAGCGGCACATTCGGTGCATCACCGAAAATCCGTGTGCGCGGTGCCACCTCCATCTACGGCAACTCCAAACCGCTGTGGGTGATTGACGGCGTCATCTATGAGGACAACGTCGACGTGAGCGCCGACGAGCTGGCCTCAGGCGATGCTAAGACCCTCATTTCTTCAGCAGTAGCTGGCCTCAACAGCGATGACATCGAGTCGTTCACCATCCTGAAGGACGGATCGGCCACCTCCATCTACGGTGCTCGCGCCATGGCCGGCGTGATTGTCATCACCACCAAGCGCGGTGCCAAGGGACGCGCCACAGTGGGATACACAGGTGAGTTCACCACACGCCTGAAGCCCTCGTACAACGACTACAACATCATGAACTCGCAGGAGATCATGGGCGTCTACAAGGAAATGGCCGACAAGGGATGGCTGCAGCTGGAGAACATGGTGAACTCGCAGAACACAGGTATCTATGGATACATGTTCCAGCAGCTGCGCAAATACGACCCGCGCACAGGCAGCTACGGTCTGGTGAACACCGAGGCAGCACGCAACCAATACCTGCAGGAGGCCGAGTTCCGCAACACCGACTGGTTTGACATGCTGTTCTCGACGGCTGTGTCGCAGAACCACTCCGTCAGCATCTCCAACGGTACGGAGAAGTCGCAGAGCTATTTCTCCATGTCACTTATGCACGACCCCGGCCAGTACGTGAACCGCTCGAAGGTGGACCGTTACACGTTCAACGGCAACACATCGTATGACATACTGAAGAACCTCACTGTGAAACTGGCCGCACAGGGCAGCCACCGTGAGCAGGAGGCGCCAGGCTCGCTCAACCAGACCACTGACGTGGTGACGGGAGAGGTGAAGCGCGACTTCGACATCAACCCCTTCAGCTATGCCATGAACACCAGCCGATGCCTGGACCCCAACATCAACTACACCCGCTTCTACAGCCCCTTCAACATTTTCAACGAGCTGGAGAACAACTACAACGACATCACTGTTGACGAGCTGATGTTCCGTGCCGAGCTGGAATACAAGCCGATACAGACCGTCACCATCAGCGGCCTCGTCTCGACACGTATGTCGCACACACGCCGTCAGCACAACGTCATGGACCTGTCGAACCAGGCCAACGCCTACCGCGCAGGTACCGACGCACAGGATGACAACAGCACCATTCGCTATGCCAACCCCTTGCTCTTCACCGACCCCGACGACGAGCTGGCTCTGCCTGAGAGCGTCCTGCCAGAAGGCGGTATCAAGTACCAGTACGACGACCACATGCGCTCGAACAACTACCGCTTCATGGCCGAGTATCGCGATGTGTTCAACGACCTGCACACCGTCAACGCCATGTTCGGCACGGAGTTCAGCAGCGTGAAGCGCACACCGACCAACTGGACGGGATGGGGATACCAGTTCGACAACGGCGGCATCGTCTACACACCCTATCCTTGGCTGAAGCAGTACAACCTGGAGGGCACCAACTATTTCGGCGAGTCCTTCACACGCACCAACACCCTGGCATACTACGGACAGGCCGTCTACAGCTTCGCGCAGCGATACACCATCAACGGTACATTCCGCTATGAAGGCACCAACCGCCTGGGCAAGAGCCGCAAGAGCCGCTGGCTGCCTACGTGGAACATTTCAGCAGCCTACGACATGACCAACGAGCCATTCCTACAGTCGGCACAGAGCTGGCTCTCACAGCTGAAACTGCGCGGCAGCTACTCACTGACAGCCGACACAGGCCCATCATGGGTGACCAACGCCAACGCCATCTTCATGCCGCGCACGGCATGGAGACCCTACACCTCAGCACAGGAGTCGCAGATTTACATTTCAAATCTCGGCAACTCGGAGCTGACCTACGAGAAGAAGCACGAGCTGAACATCGGCATGGACCTGGGATTCCTCAACAACCGCATCGCACTGAACTTCGATATCTACTGGCGTAATAACTTCGACCTCATCGGCCCCACCTACACACAGGGTGCCGGCGGCGAGATCTTCAAGTATGCCAACGTGGCCGACATGAAGTCAAACGGTATGGAGATTGGCCTGAGCACCGTGAACATACAGGGCGAGAAGTTCAGATGGACCAGCGACCTGATCTACTCGAAGGCTGAGAACGAAATCACGTCACTCGACGTGGCCAGCCGTGCTGTCGACCTCGTCAGCGGACAGGGCTACGCACTCGAGGGCTATCCCGTGCGTGCCATCTTCAGCTATGAGTTCATGGGCCTCAACGACGAGGGTCTGCCGCAGGTGAAGAACGAGAGCGGCAACACCACCGTGGGCGACGTGAACTTCCAGGAGACGGAAGGCTTGAAGGACTTCCTCATCTACGAGGGTCCCTCAGATCCCACGTGGTACGGCTCGTTCAACAACAGCTTTACCTACACCGACAAATGGGGACGCCTCAACCTCGACGTCTTCGTGACCTACAGCGGCGGCAACGTCGTGCGCCTCGACCCGGTCTTCCACTCAGGCTACAGCGACCTCTCCGCACTGCCGCGTGAGTTCAAGAACCGCTGGATGATGGCTGGCGACGAGCTGAAGACCAACATCCCCGTCATTGCATCGCGTAACCAGATTGACCGTTACGGCTCAAGCACCATGAGCATGGCCTACAACGCTTACAACTACTCCACGGCACGCATCGCAAAGGGCAACTTCGTCCGACTGAAGGAGGTGGCACTCACCTACGCCGTGCCGCAGCAGTGGCTGGCCAACAGCTTCCTCAGCAGCGCATCGCTGAAGCTCGCCACCACCAACCTCTGCCTGCTCTATGCCGACAAGAAGCTGAACGGACAGGATCCGGAGTTCATCAATGCAGGCGGTGTGGCATCGCCTATCTCCAAGCAGTTCACAGCCACCCTGCGCCTCGGTTTCTAACAGATTGAAAACAGAAAAAAGATAAAGATCATGATGATGAAGAGATATTTCAACAACTATGTAGCTGGGCTTCTCGTAAGCTGCGGCATCGCCGCAGCCCTCACGGCCTGCGACAAGCTGGACGAGGTGCCCGACAACCGCTCAGAGCTGAACAACGTGGAGAAGGTGCAGCAGCTGCTCGTCTCGGCCTATCCCGCAGGTCTGCCCAACGTCATCTGCGAGCTCAGCGGCGACAACCTCGTCGACAACAACGTCGTCGTGCCCGCCACGCACTACGACGCCTACTCGCCATGGAACGAGGAGGCATACAAGTGGCTGGACATCACCAACTACAGCACAGGCGAGCAGGACACACCCTACCAGACCTGGGAGGGATGCTATCAGGGCATTGCAACAGCCAACCACGCCATCGAGGCAATGGAACACCTGAGCAGCGACCCGAAGAACGATCCCGACTACTCGCACTCATGGGGAGAGGCACACATGCTCCGCGCCTGGCTGCACTTCACCCTGCTGAACGTCTTCGCAGAGGCTTACAAGGACGACACGAAGAGCGAGCAGGACATGGGTATACCTTACGTCACAGAGCCGGAGACGGTGGTCAACGTGGATTACAGCTCGCCAAAATACCGCAAGAGCGTGGCTGAGTGCTACCGCCTCATAGAGAAGGACATCCTGGAGGGCATCGACCTCATAGACGACTCGAAATACAAGGTGCCGGCCTATCACTTCAACAAGAACGCCGCTCACGCCTTGGCCGCACGCTTCTACCTGTTCTGGCGCAAGTACGACAAATGCATCGAGCACGCCAATGCAGCACTGGGCAGCAACCCGGCATCGATGCTGCGCAAGTGGTCGTCGCTGAACACCAACACCATGGACACGCGCCTGAACGATTTCAACGACGAGAAGGCGGCCTGCAACTTCCTCATCGTACCTACCAACTCCATCCAAGACCGCATCATGTCGGCTTGCCGCTACTGCATCAACAACGGCAAGACAAGCGACGACGGCGACCTGACGAAGAACATAGACGGAACCGACAAAATCCTCTACAACGGCGGCGGCCCCAACTGGACGGGATACATCCCTGCCTACGCCGGCAACCTCTTCATCTGGGGCGACCAAGACTACGGTCTGTGGCTCTTCCGCGTCTATGAGTATTTCGAGTACACCGACAAGATTGCCGGCATCGGCTATGTGCATATCCTCTACCAGCCCTTCACTGCTGAAGAGACGCTGCTCTGCCGTGCCGAGGCCAAGCTCTTCACCGGCGACCGCGAGGGTGCCATCAACGACCTGGGCTACTGGACAGCAGCAAAGATGGTGGAGAAACCACTCGACCAGGCTGGCATCGATGCCAAGTACGGCGGCGTCCCCACACAGTGCGAGCCTAACTGCTCAAACAACTATGACGCTGCTGCCGGTCAGAACATGTTCATCAGCGACCTGCACATGCAGGACATCAGCTCTGAGTTCAAGACGCTCACTGACCAGGAGATGCGCGTTCTCCACTGCATCCTGCACTTCCGCCGCATAGAGAATATGTACGAAGGCCTGCGCTGGTTCGACATCAAGCGCTTCGGCATCACCGTGCACCACGCCTACCGTGGACCGCAGGAGGACGAAATCCACCACGACTGGCTCCGCTGGAACGACCAGCGCCGCGTGCTGCAGATTCCTTCCAACGTCATCAATGCCGGCTATCCCTCTACCGACCGTGGCGAACCTTACACCGTCAATCAGGACAGCTACATCACCAAACCGGCTTACGCTACGTATCAGATAAAATAATAAATGTACGCATACGAGATGAAAAAGATAATTTCCCTTTTGAGCATCGCCGCCATCGTGGCTGCCTTCTCTTCATGCCGCTCTGAGGACGACCTGACCGACTCCATCTTCGACACCACCGTGCCAGTGGTGGATCCCAGCAAGGCTACGGCACCATTCGACCAGTGGCTCTACGACAACTTCGTCAAGCCCTACAATGTCGAGGTGCAGTATCAGTTCAACTACCCTGCATCCGACCTGAGTTTCCAGCTCGCACCGGCCGACTACAACCGTTCGCAGCTGCTGGCTCACATGATCAGATACCTGTTCTACGACGTTTACACCAAGTTTGCAGGCGATGAGTTCATGAAGCTCTACGGGCCGCGCATCTTCCACTTCATCGGTTCCACAGGCTACAACGCCACATCGGGAACCGAGGTGCTGGGAACAGCTGCCGGAGGTGTGAAAATCACGCTCTACAACGTCAATGAGATGAAGCCGTTCTCCGACAATGTGCAGTACAACAACGACGACATCACCGTGCTCAACGAGCGCTACTTCCACACCATGCACCATGAGTTCTCGCACATCCTGCACCAGACGAAGGCTTATCCTGTGGCTTTCGGACAGGTGACATCAAGCACATACGACCCCATGACATGGCAGGAGCGCGACTCCGTCATCACTCACCAGCTGGGATATGTCACCCACTACGCCTCCAGCGCTACCTATGAGGACTTCGTCGAGACACTCTCGTGTATCATCACCGACACCGACCACCGCTGGATGAACCGCATCATCGACGCCTGCTGCAGAGGCATGCGCCAGGGCGACCGCGAGGAGGTGCTCACACTCGTCGACTCACTGGGAGTACGCAGCCTCGATGTGCCGGAAAGACCGTGGAACCACTTCAAGCTCTTGAAGCAGACACATGTGTTCAATGAGAACACCAACGAATACGACGTGGACACCACCTACGTGCCGGAATTCTTCAGAAACACAGCGACTGTCTACAACTCAAAGTCGGGCAGCAACGTGGCAAAGTACAAATACACCACCTTCAAGGAGTTCAACTCATTCCGCGAGTTCCTCGACTGGGTGCCCTACACCACCGACGCCGCAGTGAACGGCATCAACGCCCTGCTGAAGAAAATCAACATCGCCACAGAGTGGTACACCGACCGCTGGGGGCTCCACGCCTTCGAGCTGCGCGAGGAGGTGCGCTACAGGCAGGACCACATCAACGAATGGCTGAAGAGCGGCGAGGTGAAAGTCTTCGACCTCAACAATACTGAGAAATGAGATTTGAGAGTTGAATATTGAATAATGAAGATTATGAATAAGATATGTAGGAACTTACGCCATGTGCGTCCGTCCAACAGAAAGCACCTGGTAAGCTGGTCATCCATCATTTGTTTATCGTTGAGCGTCACGCTCACTTCCTGCCAGTTTGAGGACGAGGACTATTTCGACACGCCTGCTGCCCTGCGCATCGAGCAGACCACGGCCGACATACAGAAGACCCTCGTGGAAGCTCCCAACGGATGGGTGATGCAGTATTTCACCGGCACTGACGAGGTGGAGGGCTTCAACATCCTGGCCCGCTTCGACCAGAACGGCAAAGTGACCATGGCCGGCAACCACCGCTTCTTGCGCGATGGCAATGCCAACAAGTACTTAGAGTTTGCATCACTTTATCAGATGCTGCGCGAGGATGGCCCCGTGCTGGCCTTCAACACGTGGAACGACGTCCTCACGCCGCTTGTCGATCCCGTAGACCCATCGGCCGCACCTGCCAACCTGGTGAAGGACGGTGAGGGCATGAAGGGCGACCACAACTTCGTGGTGCTTTCCTACAGCCCCGAGGAGATAATGCTGCGCGGTGAGCGACACAACGCACGCGTCAGAATGATTCCCTGCACAGGGGCATGGGAAGAGTACCTGAAGACTGTCAATGACTTGAAGAATTACTACGCCAACACGACCATCCCCAATTTCTATGTGATTGGCCCCAAGGCAGACACGCTCTACTTCAAGAACCTGCGCAAAGGTGTCATCACCTATTGCGAGCGTATCGACGACCCGCTGTTCCCCACCGTCATCAACTGCTTGTTCACACCCACAGGATTCCGCCTGCACCACGAGAACAACATCAAGGGCACCAAGTTCCAGGAGTTTCACATGGCTGCCGACAGCACCTGCCTGCTCTCAGAGAACGACAGCGTGCGCGTGGTGGCACTCTGGGACAACTACATCGTCAATGTGCGCAACGCCACGTGGAACTTCGACCTGGAGCAGCTGACGGCCGAGCAGAAAGCGCTGGCCGACCAGATTGGCGAAGAGTTCACAAAGTACAGCAAGAACTACTCGCTGGCCAGCATCGGCCTGGGACGCTCAACGGGCAAGAACGCCGTCAAGGGCCTGGTCTTCACCTACTACACCAACGCCGGCAAGACCAAGACCAACACCGCCGGCCTGGCTCTCAACACGACTCGCTCCGCCTTCGGAAAGATGCAGATAGACTACGACGAGACCTGCAAGGTGGACGGCAACATGGAAGCACTGGCTAAGAAAACCGATGTGGAGACGCTGGCACGACAGCTGGCTACATCACTGGCCGGTGTCTACGACATCATACCCAATAACTATTTCCTTCCCACGGGCTGCACCATCCAGGCTGCTGGCAGTGGCAACAAGTATGTACTGAAATAACAATTATAAAAAGAACCCCATTATGAAGAAACTTTTACTCATTGCGGTGATGGCTGTGACAGCCCTAACCGCCAGCGCCCAGCGCAAGTACAGTCCGACGGACGTCACGATGAGCCGTCAGCACATAACCCACCAAGCTGCACAGAAGGGCTTCTTCCAGGCTGCTGAGTTTAAAAATGCCCCCGTCATCAGCATGGGACGCATAGGCAAGAAGCTCACTCTCGATGCCTCACGCCTCCAGCCCGTGCAGCACACCAAGGCCATGCCGGTGATGAGCCAGCGTCAGGCCAAGATGATGAACACCAAAGGCCGTCTGGCCAGCGGAAGGCTGAACAACCTGAAGCCCACCATGACGGTGCAGACCAACGCTCCCCGCAAGGCTCCCACGTTCCGTGACAGCTACACCGGCAAAGCCACCGACTATTTCACCAAAACGGACACTGCCTGGGTCATGCAGCCTGCTGTTGCTCAGCTCGAGGATGGCACCAGTGTCAACGTGCTGGTGGACGTCATTCCCCTGGAGGCACAGCTGAAAGAGGCCCTGTCCGCCCTTTATCCCAACGGTGTGCCCGTGGAATTCACCATAGAGGACGGTGCCATCACCATCAAGCCGCAAGCCATTGCCTCCTACGAGGATGAAGGCGTGAGGAACTACGTCACCCTCTTCTGCGCCAACAGCGACGATGAGGACGGCGTTATCCGTATGCAGTTGGCCGACGACGGTCTGCTGAAGGTTGTCAACGGCAACTGGATTGCCCTCGGTGAGTTCGCTGGAGTGCCTTTCGACGAGGACATGGGCGACAGCGAGGCCTTCCTCGGTATTGACGAGCTCTATGTCGGCGTGCGCTATGTCTACGACGGACAGAAGCAGGGCTTCACCGCCGAGCAGGAATATAAGGCCTATGGCTTAGATATTCGTACAAGTGAAGGCGTTAGATGGACTATGGGCCTTGGCACATGGACAGAGGACGGCGAGGACCACCCCGTGTTTATCAACCTCTCACCCCTCGACGACATCTTCTCTACCATCTATCCTGATGGCATCTATGTGGATTACAAGAAGGAGGGCAACACCTATACCGTGGAGCCTCAGGTAATTGCAAGTTCCAGAAACGAAGATGGGACCACTGACTATATCATGATTTTCAGCGGAACAAATGAGAATACTGGAGATATTGTCTTCAAAATTGCCGAGAACGGCACACTGACAACCATTAAAGATGAAAGCATTATTATTGCAGCTTGGAGCACCGATAAGTATGATCCGACGTTTGAAACCTATTTAGGCTATTACACCTACACTGACAGAGTTAAATACCTGTTGCCAGACGCTCCCGACCCTGCACCCGAGAATGTTTCGTTTGCCCCCAATGAACTGGTGCTATTTGCGGGATGGGGAACCACAGGTTATAGCTATTCTTACAATTTAGCTGTTGGTGCGCCATACGTGCCCACCAATTTTATCAATGGAACAAAAGATTTGGCAACTTCGTTCAATTGGTCTGCACGCGAATTGCTCCCAGACGAAGAAGAGAACCTTATAACTGCTAATACAAAAGACTTCTCTCTTACGCTCAATCCAGATGCCACCTATACCGACATTGCACTTGTTGCAGCCAACGGAGATGCTAAGAGTGATTCTGTCTATTTTGGACGGCGCTATATGGAAACAGATAATGAAGGCAATCCTACAACGACTCCTGTATCTGAGGGCTTCTATTTGTATGCTGGTGGTGGTGAAAGTAGTTTTGAATTTGATGACGGCAGTTATGCTATGGTGAGCCGCTACAACCCCGACGGTGAGGTGGCTTTCTATATCAACTGGGCTACGCCTGATTTCACTACAGATCCTGAAAGAAATAGTAACCCGTACAGCATATCAAAGATTTATTCTTATCAGGGGAAACCCGCAGAACCTCTTTTCCTGACAGGCATAAAGCTGCCTGTGCTCAACCTCACCAACACGACAGATGATTTTAATCTGCATGTAACGTTGTACAAATGTAAACGCTCAAGCAATGAACGCATAACGTTAGGTGAAGTAATAGCCGAGGGCGATGCCACTTTAGATAATGTTACAACGGAGGAGTTTTCTAACGCGACTTATAGCATAGTTAATTTTGACGAACTATATGTAGAAGATGAGGAAGGCATGAGTGAGACCCTTGATTACTTGTTCATTGAAGACGAGTTTCTCGTAATGATCAGTGGTATAGACAACGGTACCTTCAGCGGTCGTTTTGCCAGTATGTCAAACAATAGCGAGGACTTGACAGTGACGTGGTTTGAGGAATCGTCAGAGGAAGGATCTATGTATTCTTTCACTGGTTGGAAACCAGCAATAATGCTTGGCCTCAATGATGCCACCTACGGCTATCTGCACACCGAGGACAACACCAACCTGACCTTCGGCGCTGAGGGCGGCACCTCCACCATCCACATCGATCCCATGTTCTATGGCATTGACGAGGAGACCGAGGAGATTACCCACAGCCTCTACGTGGAAAGCGTCACTGAGAACGGCGAAGAGGCCGACGACGTGCCCGAGTGGATCAACTTCGACATAGCCAACGAAGACTACACCACGGCCGTCCAGGTGGACGAGGAAGGCAATGAATACGAGTATTTTGTCAACGGCATCGACTATGACCTCGTCATCAACGCCGACCCGCTGCCCGAGGGCACCGAGAGCCGCACGGCTGAGATTGTCTTCTTCCAGCGTGGTGCCAAGCTCACCGTCAAGGTGGCTCAGGGCATCAACCAGGGCATCACCACCGTGGTGACCAAGAAGCCGTTGAAGAACAGCCACGCCTACAACCTCGCCGGACAGCGCATCGGCGTAGAGAAGGGCATCGTCGTCAAGGACGGACGCAAGGTCATCGTGAAGTAAGCATACATCATTCATTTAGGGAAGACCCCTTTTATTGCATCCAGGCTCCGCAGAATAATCCCAGGCCGTGGGACAATTCTGCGGAGCCTGGATTTTTTTGTACAGCATGTGTCTTTTTGCCATCAGGGGCTTTTATGCAAAAGTTTCCTGCCGAGAAACCTTTGGTTTCCTGCCGAGAAACCGATGGTTTCTC
>JAEEPZ010000050.1 GCA_016285055.1 Prevotella sp. | reverse complement strand
AATGGCGAAAACAAAAAATCTGAATCTCCAAAATATGAGTTATTTATAAAACTTTAACCATGTTTGTGGTTATAATTGGGAATTTCGGTTTGTAACTCCTTCTGTTTTTATTATTTTAAAAAGTCCGTAATTTTTCTTTACATTTCGGACTCGTTGTCCGAAGCCTTCGGACGACGAGTCCGAAGCCTTCGGACAGAGCGTCCGAAGCCTTCGGACAAACAGTCCGAAGCCTTCGGACTTTTTTGTGCTGTGCAGACGGAATTAGGCAAAAGGAACTTTTCAACCGCAGCAAGTCACAATTTATCACAAATAGAAGGCAAAAAATTTGATGGTTATAAAAAAAAGCAGTATCTTTGCATCTTCAAAAGAAGGCTAAACTACATTATCTGTTTCAACATTCTTTCTAAGCCATGCAAACGCACCCCCATATTCCGCTGCGAGTACGTCGGTTCATCACCATCGTCCTGCTCCTGCTCACCCCCGTTCCCCTGTTGGCGCAGCACGCTGGCACCGGCACTGAAATACACGGCACCGTGGTGGACGAACAGGGCGAGCCGCTGATTGGAGCCACGGTGAAGATGAAAGGAGAAGGCACCGGCACCGTGACCAACATCGATGGAGCGTACACCTTCCGTCCCCATGTCACCGAGGGCACTGTGCAGGTGTCGTATATAGGCTACAAGACGCTGGAGATGTCGCTGTCGCGCTTCTCGCAGCTGAAGCGCATCCAGCTGGAGGCCGACGGGCGCGTGCTCGACGATGTGGTGGTGACCGGTATGCAGAAGATGGATAAACGCCTCTTCACCGGCAGCACCACGAAGATCAGCGGCAGCGACAGCAAGCTGGACGGCGTGGCCGACGTGAGCCGCTCGCTGGAGGGCCGGGCCGCCGGCGTCTCCGTGCAGAATGTCAGCGGCACCTTCGGAGCGGCCCCGAAGATACGGGTGCGCGGCGCCACCAGCATCTACGGCAGCAGCAAGCCGCTGTGGGTGGTCGATGGCGTCATCATGGAGGACGTGGTCAACGTTTCGGCCGACGACCTGGCTTCGGGCGATGCCAACACACTCATCTCGAGTGCCATCGCAGGACTCAATGCCGACGACATAGAGTCGTTCCAGATATTGAAGGACGGCAGCGCTACATCTATATATGGCGCGCGCGCGATGGCCGGCGTCATCGTGGTCACCACCAAGCGGGGCAAGGCCGGACAGGCACGCATCAACTACACGGGCGAGTACACCATGAGGCTGAAGCCCTCGTACACCAACTTCAACATCATGAACTCGCAGGATCAGATGTCGGTCTATCAGGAGCTGCAGCAGAAGGGCTACCTCAACTACGCGGAGACGGCCAACGCCTCCGAGACGGGTGTCTACGGCAAGATGTACCAGATGCTGTCGGAGTACGACCCTGTGACGAAGACCTTCGCCTTGGACAACACCGACGAAGCCCTGGCCGCCTATCTGCGAGCCGCTGAGTGGCGCAACACCGACTGGTTCGACCGTCTGTTCTCCAACGCCATACAGCACACCCACTCCGTCAGCATGCAGGGCGGCACGGAGCAGGCACAATACTATGCCTCCGTCTCCGCCATGTTCGACCCCGGCTGGACACGACAGAGCGAGGTGGAACGCTACACGGCCAACATGAACACGCTGTTCAACATCACAAAGAAGCTCTCCTTGGGCATCATCACCAGCGCCAGCTACCGCAGTCAGGAGGCTCCCGGCACACTGGCGCGGCAGGTGGATCCCGTGCAGGGACAGGTCACACGCTCATTCGACATCAACCCCTACTCGTATGCCCTGAACAGCAGCCGGGCTCTCGACCCCGATGCCTACTACACCCGCAACTATGCGCCGTTCAACATCTTCCACGAACTGGACAACAACTACATCGACCTGGGCGTCACCGACTTCCGCCTGCAGGGCAAGCTGACGTGGAAGCCGCTGCGCAAGGTGGAGCTGAGCGCACTGGGAGCCGTGAAATATTCCGCCACGCGCCAGGAGCACAGCATCCTCGACCAGTCGAACCAGGCCATGGCCTACCGAGCCATGGAGACATCGGTCATCCGAGGTCAAAACCGCTATCTCTACACCGACCCCGACAACATCTATGCCCTGCCGGTATCGGTACTGCCTGAAGGCGGCATCCTCGAGCGCACCGACAACTCCATGTTCGGCTACGACTTCCGAGGCGCTGCCAGCTATAACGACGTGTTTAGCGACATCCACATCGTCAATGCCTACGCCGGCATGGAAATCAACTACGTCAACCGCCATGCCACATGGAACCGCGACTGGGGAGTGCTCTTCGACGACGGCGAGATATCATCGTTCAGCTATCTGGCCTTCAAGCAGATGTCAGAGCGCAACAACAGCTACTACTCGCTGAACAACACCCGCGAGCGCTCGGCTGCATTCTTTGCCAACGCCACCTACAGCTACAAGGGGCGCTACACCCTGAACGGCACCTACCGCTATGAGGGCACCAACCGCCTGGGGCGCTCACGCTCGGCCCGCTGGCTGCCCACATGGAACGTCTCTGCCGCCTGGAACGCACACGAGGAGCCGTGGTTTGAACACATAGGCAAGCAGTGGCTGAACAGCCTGACGCTGAAAGCCAGCTATTCGCTCACCGCCGACCGCGGACCTGCCGGCGTCACCAACTCCACCAACATCTTCGTGCCCGACTCGCCGTGGCGGCCGTTCACCAGTGTGAAGGAGAGCGCCATCGACCTCAGCCTGCCGGAGAACGCCCACCTGACCTACGAGAAGAAACACGAACTGAACCTGGGCCTTGAGGCGGCCATGCTTAGCGGGCGCCTCAGCATCGGCTTCGACTGGTACCAGCGCCAGAACTTCGACCTCATCGGCCCCATGTTCACACCAGGCTATGCGTCAGGCATCCGACAGTATGCCAACGTGGCAGAGATGAAGTCAAGCGGCGTGGAGCTGAGCCTCAGCAGCGTCAACATCAAGAGCCCCGACTTCACATGGACCACCGCCTTCGTCTATTCCCACACCCACAACGAGGTGACCAGCCTGCAGAGTGCCGAAAGGCTCATCGACCTGGTGGCCGGCAGCGGATTCACGCTCGAGGGCTATCCTGTCAGGAGCATCTTCAGCATACCCTTCGCCGGACTGAACCACGAGGGACTGCCCACCTTCCGCATTGCCAACGGGAAAACCACCACCACGGGCATCTACTTCCAGGAGAGCGAGCCGGAGGAGCTGGCGTTTCTCAACTATTCAGGCAGCGCCGAGCCCACCGACATGGGGTCGCTTGGCAACACGTTCAAGTACAAGCAGCTGACGCTGAATCTCTTCGTCACCTATTCCATGGGCAACGTCATCCGCCTGGATCCCGTTTTCTCCAACCGCTACAACGACCTCACCGCCATGCCACGCGAGTTCAAGAACCGATGGATGGTGCCTGGCGACGAGGCCCACACCGTCATACCCGTCATAGCCAGCAAACGGCAGAACCGCAATGACACCGACCTGTCTTACGCCTACTCGGCCTATAACTACTCCACGGCACGCATGGCCAAGGGCGACTTCATCCGCATGAAGGAGATATCGCTCAGCTACGACTTCCCCCACACACTCATAGCCAAAGCCGGGCTCCAGACCCTCAGCCTGAAGCTGCAGGCCACCAATCTCTTCCTCATCTACAGCGACGACAAGCTGAACGGACAGGACCCGGAGTTCACCAACAGCGGCGGCGTGGCAGTGCCCATGCCGAAGCAGTTCACCATGACCCTAAGATTAGGACTATAACCCCTCATCAGCCCTATGACACCGACGCTACATAAAAAACTCATCACTTGTCTGCTATGCTGCAACATCGTTGCAGCCCTCACTTCCTGCAACGACTACCTCGACGAGCTGCCCGACAACCGCATGGAGCTGTCAACCGTGGAAAAGGTGCAGAAGCTGCTGGTCAGTGCCTACCCGGCCAACGCGCCCATCTTCGTGGCCGAATACAGCAGCGACAATGTTGACAACTACGGTGACCAGAATCCTAACACCAGCCGCTTTGTAGACCAGATATACCACTGGCGCGACATCACCGAGGCAGCCAACGAAGGCACCGAGAACTTCTGGGCCGCCTCCTACGCCGCCATCGCCTCGGCCAATCTGGCCCTGCAAGCCCTCGACGAGCTGTCAGCCTCTGACGGGACTTCCCTGACAACGGCCAGCAGGCAGGAGGCTCGCGCCGAGGCACTGCTCTGCAGGGCCTACTGCCACTTCCTGCTGGTGAACGTCTTCTGCCAGGCATACAACAGTCAGACGAGCGACACCGACCTCGGCATTGTCTATATGACGGCCCCGGCCGATGAGCTTGACGCCAACCCCAGCCGCAGCACCGTGGCCGACGTCTACCGGCAGATAGACCGCGACCTGCAGGAAGCACTGCCACTGGTAGGCAGCGACTACAGTGTGCCCAAATATCACTTCAACCAGAAAGCGGCCTATGCCTTTGCGGCACGCTTCTACCTCTACTACGAGCAGTGGGACAAAGCCATCGACTATGCCACACGGTGCTTGGGCACAGCACCCGAAGCCATGCTGCGCGACTGGAGCTACATGGCCACGATGACACAGACCTACGCTGCGCTGACGCAGCACTACATCGATGCTACGCTCAATGCCAACCTCCTGCTGCTCACAGCCTACTCGTCCATGGGCCTCGTCTTCGGGCCTTACAATTACCTGTCGCGCTATGCACACGGCAAGTACTTGGCCACCCATGAGGACGGAGAGGCGCAGAACATCTGGGGCAGTGCTCCCTACTATCAGGGCATGCACACGTTTGCTGCCACCAACCTCGACAAGACCATCTTCTACAAGCTGCCCTATCTCTTCGAATACTACGACGCCGTGGCCGGCACGGGCTACAGCCGCACCGTCTATCCGGCCTTCACCGCCGACGAATGTCTGCTGAACCGTGCCGAGGCGCTGGTGCTCACCAACCAATATGATGCTGCCGCACGCGACCTCACCACCTGGATGCAGAACATCGTCCAGACCGACCTCACGCTCACCCCGCAGCTCATCGTCAACTTCTACAACAGCGCCGACTACAGCTACAGCGACTCCTTAGGCATCGCCTCCACCATCAAGAAGCACCTGCACCCCCGCTTCGACATAGGCCAGGAGGGCGGCACCCGCGAGGCCATGCTGCAGTGCGTACTCGGCTTCCGACGCATAGAGACGCTGCAGACCGGACTGCGCTGGTATGACGTCAAGCGCTATGGCATAGAGATCATACGGCGTGTCATCAACGCCGATGGCGACCCGGAGCGTCGCACCGACATCCTCACCGTCAGCGACCCACGCCGAGCCCTGCAGATACCACTGAAGGCAAGAACAGCCGGCGTGGCCCCCAACCCCAGATAAACCAAGCCCTAACCCCCACCCCATCCTCATCACCATGACCATCCCACAAAAAATCATAGCAAGCTTTCTCGTCAGCTGCGGCATCGCCGCAGCCCTTTCCTCCTGCACCGACGACGACAAGCTAAGCCCCGAGAGTGTCATCACAGCCGACCGCCAGGAGTACACGGAGTTCGACTACTGGCTGCAGCGCAACTTCGTGGCTGCCTACAACATACGTTTCAAGTATCGCTACGAGGACATCGAGAGCGACATGAACTACACCACCGTGCCCTCACGCTATGACGACGCCGTCGTGCTGGCGCATCTGGTGAAGTACCTCTGCCTGGAGACCTACGACGAGGTGGGAGGCATCGACTTCACACGTGCCTATTTCCCCAAGCTCATCTTCACCATCGGCGAGTGGGAATATCGCAACAACGGCACCTACATCCTCGGAACGGCGGAGGGAGGACGCAAGATACTGCTTTCAGGCACCAATTACCTGAGCCAGTATCTGCATAGCGCCGACGACCTGAATGAATACTACTTGAAGACCATACACCATGAGTTCACCCACATCCTGAACCAGACCAAAGACTATCCAGCCGACTTCCAGCTCATCACCGGCAGTCTCTACGTGGCCGACAAGTGGAGCGAGAGTCCCCACGACACCAACTACCTGCAGCGGGGTTTCATCAGCGCCTACGCTCAGCACAGCGACAAGGAGGACTTTGCCGAGATGCTCTCCACCTATGTGTGCAACCCTGTGAGCCGCTGGGACGGATGGATGAAGGAGGCCGGTGCCGACGGCGCACGCCTCATCACCGCCAAGCTCGACATCGTCCGCTCCTACATGCGCGACACCTTCGGCATCGACATCGACCAGCTGCGCACCACCCTGCAGCGACGTCAGCAGGAAGTACAGCAAGGCCGCATCAACCTCAGCGAACTGACATAAGCCCCATAGGCGCCATAAGTCCCATAAGGCCCATAAGTCCCATAAGTCCCATTGAAAAGAAAAAATATGACAAAAGCCCTCCGCCTCTGTTTCCTATGCTGCGGCATCGCCGCAGCCCTCAGCTCTTGCCACGACAGCGACGACTCCCTCTTTACTCAGCCCGCCTCGCAGCGCCAGCAGGCGGTGCTCGACCACGCACGGCAGGTGCTGCGCAGCAGTGCGTATGGCTGGGAGCTGGAATACTATCCCGGCGCCGACCTCGACTACGGCGGCATCGTCTACACCGTGAAGTTCGACTCGCTCCACGCCACCGTGGCCTGCTCGCTCATCGCCGACAGCACCGCCACATCGCTCTATCGACTGACCAACGACAACGGGCCAGTGCTCACCTTCGACACCTACAATCCCCTACTCCACTACTATGCCACGCCCAGCAGCAACGAGTATGAGGCGAAGGGCGGCGACTTCGAGTTTGTCATCGACAGCATCGCAAACGACTGCATCACGCTCTATGGCAAGAAGAGCCGCAACCGCATGACACTGCGACGCCTCACCACCACTGCCGACGACTATGCCCGACAGGCCATCGACATCTTCGACCACTTCGTTGACTCCCTGCAAGGCGACATCGGCACACAGCACATCAAGGCCAAGTGCCGGCCGGCCGACAAGCGCATCATCATGGACAGCATGGAGATGGCCTATGCCTACACCAACCACGGCATACGCCTCTATCAACCACTCACCATGGGAGGCGTCAGCGTGCAGTCATTCGCTTTCGACAAGGAAACCTGCCTGCTCACATGCACCGATGCCGGCTGTGAGAACATTGTCCTGCAGGGCATTCCCTACAACGACCAGACCATGAGCTATGCCAAGTACGAGGGCGACTACAACATGATTTATCAAGGCGGCAGCGTCGCCGTTCACCTCACGCCCAACCGCCTGGAGGGCACCTACCTGCTGCAGGGGCTGAGCAGCCACTACGACCTCACCCTGCGCTACGACAGCGCCACTGGCAACCTCACCTTGGGCTCGCAGATGGTGGGCGAGACGGGAGGACGACCGGTCTACTGGGTGTGCTACGACCCCGACAAAGGCTCGCTGTCGCTCACCGACGACGGACAGTTCACCATCAGCTGGAACAAGAACCGCTTCTACCCCATGTTCAACTTTGCGCCCACCAATCCCCGCCTGCTCAACTGCACCGGCGCGTTGCTCATCACCCTCTACACCGACGAGGGGGGCACCGTGATGGCCTCGCTCGTCGACGACGCTGAGTGGATGACCAACGGCTCCATGCAGTTTCTCAACCTCAAGTCGCTGAACCGCAAGACAAGACTTTGACATCGTCGTAAACAGAAGTCACATGAAAACAGAATACATCCACACCATCCTCTTGCTGCTGCTGTCGCATAGCCTCGTCTTCCTTTCATCATGCTCCGGCGACGACGAGCTGACAGGCTTTGTGCCCGCCAAGCAGACGCTCACCATCGTGAAAAACGACCTGCTCTTCCCCTCACAAGGCAGCACCGCCACCGTGGAAGTGCGCACCGACGAGGCCCTCACCGCCCACACCGATGCGCCGTGGGCTACGGCCACCGTCAGCGGACAGACCGTCAGCGTCACCGCCCAGCCCAACACCAGCTATGAGGGGCGCACCGCCATGCTCACCCTCAGCACGCCCACTGCCACTCGTCAGCTGCCCCTGCAGCAGCGCGGTGTCATCGTGGGCACCATGCCGATGGACAGCTATGCAGCCACCATGCAGGGCGGCAGCCTGACCATGACCATCAGCCACGACATGCCCATGACCTTCGTCGCCGGCGAGGACTGGATACACGCCACGATGCAGGGCGATGTGCTCACTGTCACTGTCGATGCCTGCAGCGAGGGTCATTTACGCCGCGGACGGCTGGTGAGCAAGTGCAACCAGCTAAGGGACACGCTCGCCATCGTACAGTATGACATGGACACCGATGTCGTCGGCTCCTATTATCTGATGGGCTACAACGGCGGCACCGGAGGCGTACCCGTCGCCATGAGGTTTACAGTGGAGCAGCGCAATGGTGCACTCTTCATGACCTGGCCCACACAGGAGCAGTGGAAGGACGCCAGCATCCCGCTCGCCTTCGATGCCGCCTCATGCACCATCACCTTCCCCTCGGCCATGCATCTCTATGACAACGGCGGCAACTATGACAGGGCCTACTTCTATGACACCGAAGGCATCATAGCCGTTTCCGACAGCCGGGGCGCACTGGCCCGATTAGACTACAGCAACGAGATAGGCGCCGTGGCGTCCGTCCTCACCGCTGCCAACTGGCCAGGCCATAAGCTGGCTGGATTCATCATACGCTCGGTGAGGGCCAACGGACTCGTGCAGAACACCCTGGCACAGATAGCATCGCCTGCTATTATGAAAATCACAGAATAAAGAATGTGTATGAGAAGAAGAAACAACAGAAAGAAACCAATGCTGACGATGCTCACCACAGCTCTTCTGATGCTCTCATGCTTTCCCGCTGTCGGACAGGCGCAGAGCTTTGAGCGCCGTGCCGTGGTGGAGGAGTTCACGGGCACGTGGTGCGGCAACTGTCCGCGCGGCATGGTGGGCCTGCAGCGCCTCGACGAGCAGTTTGGCGAGCGGGTCATCTTGGTAGCCGTGCATAGCGGCGATGCCGAGCCAATGGTCATTCCCACCTACCCCAGCCTCGTGCCTGCAGGCCACGGCGTGCCATCGTGCAACCTCAACCGCAAGGGTTACCTCGACCCTTACAGCGGCGGCGGGACGCGCGGCGCCTTCCACTACGGCATCGATGTGGAGGTGGCATACGAGTTGGAGCAGAAGGCCGAAGCCGACGTGAAACTGACGGCGCAGTGGAACGATACGCAGCAGTGGGATGTGCGCTTCACGGCCACCACCACCTTCGACCACAACAGTGATGACGCCCACTACCGCCTCGCCTTCATCCTCGTGGAAGACGGTCTCAGCGGCACTGGAGCCAACTGGATGCAGGAGAACTATTTCAGCACCGCGTCAGGATACGCCGACAGTCAGAACTACACCGACGACGACATGACTTTCTGGCGCGACGCGGCACCACGCGTGGAGAACATGGAATACGACCACGTGGCTGTCAACACCCTTGGCATCAAGGACGGCATCGCCGGCAGCATCAAGACGCCCATCACCGCCTACAGCCCGCAGGTGTACTCCAGCCTCGTCACCACGCTCAACGTGAAGGTGATACAGGACAAGAGCCGCCTCAGCGCCGTGGCCTTGCTGCTCAACACTCAAACGGGCGAGATAGTGAACGCCGCCCAAGCCGCCATCCTGCCCTACGGCAGCGATGCCGTCACCTCAGTGGCTATGCCATCGCAACCTACAGACCTGGTTCACGACCTGCAGGGCCGAACCCTCAGCGGCACGCCAACCAAAGGACTTTACATCATGAACAACCGCAAATACATTAAAAACAGATAAGACAAATGAAGAAACTTTTTACCTTATTATTAATTGTTCCTCTGCTCACGGCCGCCCTGCCTGCTGCGGCACAAGAAGTGGAGACCGTTGGCTATGCTAACATCTGGACCACTGTGAAGGCTGTCCCCGGCGAGGGCGGTCAGGTGAGAGCTTCATTGCTCTCAGGCGGTCTGCCCGTATGGAAAGACATCGTGGAGTTCCAGCAGACCGTTGAGGTGGGCTCCATCATGGGCCTCAATGTCGTCCTCTACAATGTTTATGCCCGCACCCAGAACGACTATTCCTTCGGCGGATGGTATGAGGACACCGACGGTGACGGACAGCTTGACATCACCATCGACCAGCAGCTCAGCGAGCAAGAGCAGTTCATGGTCATTGCCGCTGTGGATGACGACATCGCCATCTACGCCACCAAGGCCGAGGCCAGCGCCGGCACCAAGCCTGCTGCCTCACAGTCCACCCTCTTTGCTTACTTCACGCGTGGCGCCAAGGTGGCCGTCAGCTACCATCAGGGGGAAGACCGCGGCAACTGCGGCTCCGTGTTCATCGACAAGGCTGTCAACGCCCCTGGCGACCAGGTCACTGTGCGTGCCTTGCCCAACGACGGCTTCCAGTTTGAATACTGGCAGGATGCCAGCGACATGGGCAACATCGTCAGCCGAGACAATCCTTACACCTTCACCGTAGGAGGCGGCGAGCGCCTCTATGCTTACTTCACCGCCATCGATGCGCCCGTGGTCAACCTGCCCGAGGAGGGCGGCTTCACCGTGATGACCTTCGACGGCCCGTGGGTGATGACCGACGATGCTCGCCGGGCCGGGGCGATGGTGCTGGTCATGGAGGCGGAGGACCTGGTGAGGACCGCCGACGGCAAGGCCTACCTGGACATGACCAAGGAGGAGAGCCACTTCGACGTTGCTCAGGGCAACAGCATGCCCACCATCATCTACGGCAAAGGAACCGTCCGCTTCGCCTATAAACTCGACTACGGCTATGCCCGCAAGAACACCCGCGAGGCCCTGGTGCAATGGAGCACCGCACGAGGCACCAACGTGAAGGGCGAGAACCTCTACGTCTATGCCTTCCGGCCCGACCTGGGAGCCTTCGTCACCATTGGCAACAGCGACCAGATGCTCAACCCCGAGGTGTCAACCACCATCAGCGTGCCATCCAACACGGCCTATTTCAAGATGGACGCCTTCGACCTCGTTGACGACCAAGGCAACATTCCCACCGTCATCGGTCTCTCGCCTGAGACCTACGACAAGGTCATGGATGGCATAGAAGACACGCCAACCGCAAACGCACAGAGCAGTGCCCCAGCAATCTACGACCTACAGGGACGCCCCGTGCAGGGAAAGCCGAACAGAGGACTTTACATCATTGACGGGAAAAAACATTCCGTAAAATAGCCCGGCAGGTTTGAAGTCGAATATTGTTGCCGTTTACCTTTACTATTTCGCAGAAAATGCGTACATTTGCAACGAGAAAGGAAAACATCTTAACTATTACAACAAACATCTTTATTATTCACACTTAAACTATCAGATGCTTATGAAGTTTTTTACTAACATGAAAGCAGCAGTGCTCCTCGTGGCAGCATTGTTGTGCGCCGGAACGGCATTTGCCGAGACCGGCTCAGAGACTGAGAAGGACGCCACTGGAGGCGGTTCTTCAAATGCTCAAGTCGATGGACAGAGCTATTTCATTGCCGGAACTTACATTGCCGGAAAGGGTTCTAAACAGACTGGCAGCATGACAAGCAATGGATTCAAGCTACGCACAAACCAGGATGGCAAGCGTGTGGTATTCACCGTCAACCAGCCCTACACCATCCACAGCCTGACGCTGACAGGCGCTTCCAACTATGAACTGAATTCAGCAGACGGCAAAGACGTCTCTGTCATCAAGGTGGAAGCCGACGGCGAAGAGGTGGAGTTCACTGGCGGTGAGGCTTTCAAGTACAGAGATCTTGGCGAGTCGTGCACACTCACCATTACCGGCATCAATGCCAAGGAGAGCATTGCCATTTATTTTGACAACGGCGACTCCAAAGGCTCGCAAATCAATGCCTCATGGGCCATAGAGTGGAGCCGGCCTGACGCCACGCAACCCACCATTACAGTGACACCCGACGAGCTGACGCTCATTCCCGGTGCCACCTATCAGCTCAATGCCAAGGTTGACCCCGCAAAGTTCACCACCCACTGGGAATCGATGGGCGAAGACATAGCCACCGTCAGCGAGACAGGACTGGTAACGGCTGTGGCCTCTGGCTTCACCACCATCAGCAATGTGTGGAACGACGACGCGTCGGTCTATGGTGCTACCTATGTCTCTGTGATAGACTTCGACCCCGCCGATTATAAGGTGGACAAAGCATTTGACTTCACAGCCATGGGCGATGTCACACTGACCATAGAATCGGAAGCTGCAGCCAACATCTGGAATGAGGGCAACAACAAGACCAACGCTGTGTACTACTGCACCAACGAAGGCCTGGAGGATATAGCTGTGCAGGCTGTTCTGTCCAGCAACAAAGGATGGTCTATCGTCGACGGACAGGGACTCACCCTCGGTTCGGGTGCCGGACGCTGTGCTGCCATTGGAAACCTGAAGGAAGGCCAGATAGTGGAGATCTTCTACACTGGCGACCATTTCTACACCGGCAACAGAGAAGACGCCAAGCGCAAGGATGACGGCGCACTGAAGACCTCGTGGAACGACGGCATAGGCCACGCCATCTACATGATGGAGGAAGACGGCATGCTGGGCTTCGAGATTGACAAGGGAAAATGCGTGAAGAAAATTGTTGTCTATACCGCCAGTATGATGGACGCCGACGAAATCACCCTTGACTTCGAAGAGCTATTGGAGAACCAGATTGCCGTTACTGACGGCACCAGCAACTACGTGATGCTGGGTCTGCCCTGCAACCTCGACTTCACCGGCATTGAGGGCATCAAGGCATACACCGCCACCAAGAACTACGACAACTACGACGCCATCATCAGCGTCACCCTGCTGCCCATCAGTAAAGTGCCCGCCGGAACCGGCATCCTGGTCAAGGCTGACGAGATAAAAGAGTACACCATTCCCATCGTAGAAGAAGTTGAGCCCATCAAGGGTGAGAACGCCTTCGTGGCTGTCGATGAGGACATCGACCTCTTCGATGCTGTGAAGTTGAACAGATGGGGTGAGTTCGTTTCCGGACCGGCAGAACTCACTATGGGTCTGTACATCAAAGACTTCGACTATGACACCCTCGAGCCTATCTATGACTTTGCCTTTGGCTTCTTCCCCTATCCCGCACCTACCAGCGCCGGCATGGGCTACATCAACGCTGGCAGTGCCTATCTGAACATTGAGGAAGGCGAGTGGGATGCTTACGGCACCGGCTATGTGAAGCTCAACTTTGCTGACAACGTGGCTACGTTCAATGGTATTGCAGAGCTCACCGCAATGGAAATCATCAACGACATGGAGGGCATCAACGCCACCTTGCAGTTTGCCGAGCCCACCACTGTCACATGGACCGATGGTGAATATGCCCTCATCGAGGACAACACGGCAGGCCTGCTCGTCATGCTGCCCGAAGATGTCACGGTGAAGGCTGGCGACCAGCTGAAAGGTTCATTTACCGCCTCCTACCTCAATTACATGTTCCCGCAGCTCCTTGCCTCAGGTGCAAGCGATGCCTCCACTATTGAGGTGGTCACAGGCGGTGAGGCTCCCGAGGGCAAGAAGCTCGGTGCTCTGGCCGAGGCATACGAGGATGCCAACGTGATGCGCCTTGTGAAGCTGAACAACGTCATCCTGAAAATGAATAAGGGCACATGGAGCAGCGACTATTACCTTTCCGACGCTGACGGCGCAGAGGTGTATCTCAACGATGATTTCCAAGTCTGTGAAAGTGCGTTGAAGAACATTCCCAACGGTGCCGTCATCAGCGAACTCACCGGCTTTGCATTTATCATTGGCGAAGGAAGCATTCTCCTGCAATATGGCTACGATGCCTACCAGTTCATACCTGTTGCCATGGGCAGCATCACCACTGGCATCAGCGAGCTGGCCGCCGGCAAGCAGGAAGCAACAATCTACAACATGCAGGGTGTCCGCGTGAACAACATGCAGAAAGGACTCTACATCGTAAACGGCAAGAAAGTAGTGGTGAAGTAATTCCCCTATACAATTCATTCATATGCGGACTGCGCATGCAAGGGCTGCGCAGCCCGCTTTTTTTACTATCATCAAATAGAAAGCAATGCGCAGCAGACTCATACTTGCATTTTTGGCCCTGGCTGTGGGCACCGGCATCTGCCATGCCGCCGAAGGTGAGGCACAGCACACGTGGTGGGGACTGTGGAACACTGCCCACGGCACCTCCACGTCTGCCACACTCGAAGGCAGCAACGACCTCTATGTGCGCCTCACGGCACAGAACAGTGCGCTGCTGGTGGGAGGCAGCATCAGCGGGCTCCGTTTCTTCATCAGCGACAAGACGGCCGTCACCGCCCTCAGCGTGTGGATGGCAGCACGTTATTCCAACGGCCCGCAGACAGTGACAGTGCAGCGCGACGTGCCACTGAGCGCGCTGCGCGACATGCAGCACGACGGGTTGCCAACCGAGGTGTCGCTGGAAGGTGACATCGGCATACTGCCGGCCGGCAATGCCTACGCCAACATCCTCGTGGGGCTGACCATACAGGTTGCCGGTGGACGCGCCATGCCACTGCTCACAGGCAGCGTCAGCGGCCCCTCGGGCAGTTGTTTCCTCAACAGCCGTGACATGTCATCTGCCTATGGCGCACTGCCCCTGCAAGTGCTGGGCTGCGGTCCGTTGCTGCCCGCAGAGGGCGCCACACCCATGACCATCGGCGAGCAGGTAGAGATGGCCGGACAGCCTGCAACCCTCACGCTGCCTGTCAGCAACAGTGGAGCCGCTGCTGTCACCGACGTGGCCTACATCGTCAGCATCGACGGCGAGCCACAGCCCGAACAGTTCTACCAGCTGCCCGCCACCGTCGACGAGCTGGGCCTGGTGTTCGACATGCCTGTCAGCTACACCACCCCCGCCACGCCACAGGAGCACCAACTCAGCATCACCCTGACGCGAGTGAACGGACAGCCGATAGGCTCCGCGCCACAGTCCACCAACTTAGCCACCCTGGCACGAAAGCCGACGAAGCGCTCGGTGATGGAGGAGTTTACCGGCACGTGGTGCCACAACTGCATACGCGGCATTGCCGGCATCGAACTGCTGCAGGAACTGTTTGGCGAGCAATTCATCCCCATCGCCATGCACAGCGATGACCTCAACAACCCACGCGACCCGATGATTGTGCCGCAATATCGCAACAGCACTTTCTACCGCGAGAAGCAACGGGTGCTGGGAGGGCTGCCCTCATGCACCATCGACCGCTGGATAGACTGCGACCCCTACTGCGGCATGGCCACAACGGGCAGCTTTGCCACCGACCAGCTGGTGGCCTATGCCCTGCAGCGCACCGCCGTGGCCGACATAGCGGTCAACACGCAGTTTGCCAGCACGACGGAAATCAGCTGCGACATAGCCACACACTTTGCCTACAACAGCTCCGATGCGCACTACAGCCTCATCACGGTGCTCACGGCCGACAGCCTGACGGGGCAGGGCAACCAGTGGCGGCAAAGCAACGGCTACAACGACTATGCAGGGCCCGACGCGGCACTGCTGGCCTACGCCGGGCGCGGCGCTTATCTCTATGACATGGTCTACAACCACGTAGCCATCGACATCATGGGCGTCGACGGCGGCATCAGCGGCAGCATCAGCACCCCGCTGCGCAGTAACGCGCCCCAGCACTATGCTTGCACCTTCAACATCGGCGGCAACGCGCTGGCACAGCATCCAGACAAGCTGAATCTGGTGGTCATGCTCATCGACACACGCGATGGCTCGGTGGTGAACGCCGCCGTCGCCCACGTGAAGCCCTTCGGCAGCAGCGACGGCATCAGCGAAACCGTCAGCCGCCAGCCAGCACCGCACCATTACTACGATCTGCAGGGCCGCCGGCTGCACGCCAGGCCGCAAAGCAAGGGCATCTACATAGCAGGAGGCAGGAAATATCTGCGCCGATGCGATGCCGCGACAACGCAATTATATCAAAAAGATGACAAAAATCAATAAAAGATAACAAAAAGACACTTTTTTATAAAAAAATCGGATAAATTGTTGCGTAATTCTGATTTTTACTTTACCTTTGCACCCGTCAAAAGAAAAAACGACGCAAATCGTTGCTCCGCCAAAGAGAAAGACAACGCAAAAATCACATTATAGTTCAACCTAAAGTAAAAAGATTATGAATGCTCAACAAGTAGTAGAAATGCTCAAGCAGCGTTTTCCCAACGAGCCCGAGTACATTCAGGCCGTGAGTCAGGTTCTTCCCACCATCGAGGAGGAGTACAACAAGCACCCTGAGTTCGAGAAGTCAAACCTCATCGAGCGTCTGTGCATCCCCGACAGAGTCCTCGAGTTCCGTGTCACATGGGTAGACGACCAAGGCAAGGTGCAGACCAACATGGGCTACCGCATCCAGCACAACAACGCCATCGGCCCGTACAAAGGCGGACTGCGCTATCACAAGAGCGTTAACCTGGGTATCCTGAAGTTCCTCGCCTTCGAGCAGACGTTCAAGAACTCACTCACCACGCTGCCCATGGGCGGTGCCAAGGGTGGCTCCGACTTCTCGCCCCGTGGCAAGAGCGACGCCGAGGTGATGCGTTTCTGCCAGGCATTCATGAACGAGCTCTACCGTGTCATCGGTCCCGATGAGGACGTGCCCGCTGGCGACATCGGCGTAGGCGGACGTGAGGTAGGCTACCTCTTCGGACAGTACAAGAAGCTCACACACCAGTTCCAGGGCGTGCTCACAGGCAAGGGCATCCCCTTCGGAGGCTCGCTCATCCGTCCTGAGGCCACTGGCTACGGCACCGTCTATTTCCTCACCTCGATGCTGGCCACACGCAACATCGACATCAAGGGCAAGAAAGTGCTTATCTCTGGCGCCGGCAACGTGGCTCAGTATGCTGCCGAGAAGTGCATCCAGCTGGGAGCCATCCCTTTGACAATGAGTGACTCCGACGGTTACATCTACGACCCCGACGGCATCGACCGTGCTAAGCTCGACTACATCATGGAGTTGAAGAACGTGGAGCGCGGACGCATCAAGGAGTATGTCGAGGAATATCCCACAGCCGTCTACCACGAGGGCATGCGTCCCTGGTATGAGAAGGCCGACATCGCCCTGCCCTGCGCCACGCAGAACGAAATCAACGGCGACGAGGCACAGGCGCTGGTCAACAACGGCATCATCGCCGTGGCCGAGGGTGCCAACATGCCTTCGCTGCCCGAGGCTATCAAGATTTTCCAGGACGCCAAGCTGCTCTACTCACCGGGCAAGGCCAGCAACGCCGGCGGCGTGTCGGTATCGGGTCTGGAGATGTCGCAGAACTCTGAGCGCCTCAGCTGGACGGCCGAGGAGGTGGACAATTACCTGAAGCGCATCATGAACGACATTCACGAGAACTGCGTGAAGTACGGCACAGAGAAGGACGGCTACATCAACTACGTGAAGGGTGCCAACGTGGCCGGCTTCATGAAGGTGGCCAAGGCCATGATGGCGCAGGGAATCGTGTGATTTTTCTTACAGGAAGTTAAAAAGGAAGTAAAAAGGGAAGTAAAAGAGGAAGTTAAATTGGACATATCCTCTTTTACTTCCTTTTATTACTTCCCATTTTACTTCCCATTTTACTTCCCATTTTACTTCCTTTTATTACTCCCCCTTACTAAAAAGCAAGACCCCTCGGAACCGGCGGTTCCGAGGGGCTTGTTGTTTGTTTGGAATAAGTTGTTTGTTTGTAAGTTTTTTGCGAGTGTGTTATGCCTCAGCTTCGGGTATTACTGAAACGACGCTCTTGTTGTGATAGCCGCGGTGGAAATTCACCGTGCCGTCGATAAGGGCGAACAATGTGTCGTCCTTTCCAATGGCCACGCCATTGCCCGGGTTGTGGTGAGTACCACGCTGACGGACGATGATGTTGCCAGCCTTCACCTTCTGGCCTCCCCAGATTTTCACACCAAGTCGCTGGGCTGCACTCTCGCGGCCGTTCTTAGAACTACCTACACCTTTTTTATGTGCCATAATTCTGTCCTCCTTTAAGCGATTACTTGTTTAACTTCTACCTGGGTGAACTGCTCACGATGGCCATTCTTCTTGCGAGAGTCCTTGCGACGCTTCATCTTGAAGACAATCACCTTGTCGCCTTTGACCAGCGGGTTCACCACTTCAACTACTACCTTTGCGCCCTCTACGGTGGGTGCGCCTACCTTGACAGCGCCGCCGGCATCAACGAGCAGCACTTTGTCAAACTCAACAGTCTTGCCTGCCTCCACGTCCTTCATGTGGTGCACGAAGAGTTTCTTACCCTCTTCAACCTTAAACTGCTGACCCTGGATTTCTACAATTGCGTACATTGCTTTTGTTTTGTTGTATGATTTAGGGGTTTTTCCGCGAGGCGGCGCACGTCCGTGCACACTTCACCCTGCCTCTACGGACTCAATTCGGGCTGCAAAGGTACACATTTTCAGGCAGAAACATGTTTCTGTACCCGTCTTTCGTCTCATTATTTATATTTATTTAACTAAACTTACTCAGCTAAGTAACTGCTGTCTATTGTTTGGATGGTTCATGCCTTTTTCTTAAATCCCTGTATTAACGGCATCACTGCGCCGTTTACGCGCAACACTGGCAATTTTTGTACAGAGTGTACATAGGCTTGGTGGGGATAGTGGGCGTGGCGCAACTTCCCAACATCATCCCAGCCAACTAAAAAACGGAAGAACCTGCTTTTTTGGGTGCCGATATGCGAAAAGCGGGGAAAAGATGCTTCTGTTTCAGAAATAATGCTTACTTTTGTAGCATCAATCTTTTCAACGCGCGAATATGAACATTGGAGACAAGGCGCCCGAGATACTGGGCAAGGACGAACAGGGACGTGACATCCGTCTGAGTGACTATCAAGGCCGCAAGCTGGTGCTGTATTTCTACCCGAAGGACAACACCAGCGGCTGCACGGCCGAGGCTTGCAGCCTGCGCGACCACTACGGCGAGCTGCAGGGCGCAGGCTATGAGGTGGTGGGCGTGAGCAAGGACTCGGCCGCATCGCATGTGAAATTCAAGGAGAAGCACAGTCTGCCCTTCCCGCTGATTGCCGACGTAGACCACGCCCTCCTGGAGGCGATGGGGGCTTGGGGCGAGAAGACGATGTATGGCAAGAAGACGATGGGCACCATCCGCACCACGTTCATCATCGGCGAGGACGGCACCATCGAGCAGATCTTTGCAGGCAAGCAGGTGAAGACCAAGGAACACGCCGAGCAGATATTGGGAAGATAAGGGAGCCCCCTCTTATCCCCCCCCGGGGGGGGAAGACTGTGGACGACGGCCCACCCCCCCCCTCTCTTATCCCCCCGGGGGGGGGGAGAGACTGTGGACGGACCTTAGACAACTTAAAGAAATATGGAAAACAAAGAATTGCGCACGGCGTGGGACTTCGTGGAGAACACCGGGCGCAGCATCTTCCTCACCGGCAAGGCGGGAACGGGCAAGACGACGTTCCTGAAAACGGTGATGGAGCGCTCGCGCAAGCGACCCATCGTGGTGGCACCGACGGGCGTGGCCGCCATCAATGCGGGCGGCGTCACCATCCACTCGTTCTTCCAGCTACCCTTCTCGCCCTATGTGCCCGGCGCAAAGGTGGAGAGCAAGTTTGACTTCGGTAGGGAGAAGCGCAAGATCATCGCCTCCATCGACCTACTGATCATCGACGAGATATCGATGGTGCGCGCCGACCTGCTCGATGCCATCGACGCTGTGCTGCGGCGCTTCCGCGAGCATGGCCAGCCCTTTGGCGGCGTGCAGCTGCTGATGATAGGCGACCTGGCCCAGCTGACACCCGTCGTCACGCCCGAGGACGAGCACATGCTGAAACCCTATTACGACACACCCTATTTCTTCGGCTCCAAGGCGCTGCAGCAGACAAGCTATGTGACCATCCAGCTGGAGCATGTCTACAGGCAGCAGGATGCCTCGTTCATCAGCCTTCTCAACGAGGTGCGCAACGGCCATCCCTCGGCCGAGGCTCTGGCGAAGCTGAACAGCCGGTGCCTGTCCTCATCCTCCGAAGCTCAAGCCATCCCCCCCAAGGGGGATAACAGGGGGGCCGGGGCCGAGGCTCCCATCCGCCTCACCACCCACAACAACCTGGCCAACTTCTACAACGAGTCAGAGCTGCAGAAGCTGCCTGGCCGCGCGGTGCAGTATCGCGCAGAGGTGAAGGGTACCTTCCCCGATTACTCTTATCCCACGGCCGAGACGCTGGTGCTGAAGGTGGGCGCGCAGGTGATGTTTGTGAAAAACGACCCCTCGGGCAACCATCTCTACTACAACGGGCGCATAGGGCGAGTGATGGAGGCCAGCGAGCAGCGTCTCACCGTGTTTTGCGAAGGCGACAGCGAGGCCATCGAGGTGGAGCCGCTAGAGTGGGAGAACACCCGCTACACGCTGAACGAGAAGACGCGCGAGATAGAGGCCGAGGTGCAGGGCACGTTCCGGCAGCTGCCCCTGCGGCTGGCGTGGGCCATCACCATCCACAAGAGCCAGGGCCTGACCTTCGACCGTGCCATCATCGATGCGGGCCTGTCGTTTGCTCCGGGACAGGTGTACGTAGCCCTGAGCCGCTGCCGCACATTGGAAGGGCTGGCGCTCGCCACGCCCTTAGAGGCACGGGCCATCATCAACGACGAGCGCGTGGACAGCTACATCGCCCAGCAGGAGCACGAGGCCGAGTGCAGCATCCAGCAGCTGCCCCTGCTCAAGCAGGAATACGAGCGCTATCTGCTGCTCCAGCTCTTCGACTTCCGCCCAGTGCTTTATCTGGAAGAGACGATGGTGCGCATCTTTGCCGAGTTCTTCTACCACAGCTATGCCTCGCTGAAGCAGCTCCACGACCAGGCCCTCATCGACCTCCGGCAGCGTGTCATCGACGTGGCCGCCAAGTGGCAGCAGAAGATACAGGCCATGCCCATCGAGGGGCTGCGCGATGCCGACTTCCTGGACCGTGTGAAGCGCAGTGCCGACTACTTTGCCGGCCAGCTGAACGACATCCTGGCCAAGCCCATCGAGTTGAGCGCCAAGGTGGAGACGAACAACAAGCAGGCTGTGCGGCGACTGAGCAATGCGCTGCCCGACTTGCGGCAGACGTGGCTCGCACGCCGCTATCTGCTGATGAAAATAGCAGAGAAGGGATACACCGTAGACACCTACCTGCACGAGAAGCAGATGTCGACGCTCGATGCCCTGGACAGAGAGGCTTCCCCGCGTCATGGGGGGAAGGCAACAGCCAAAGGCCCGAAGACTCCCAAGGAGACAAAGCCCAAGACATGGGAAATAAGCTACAGCCTCTACCAGCAAGGCATGAAGCCCGACCTCATTGCCCACGAGCGCCAACTCACCCTTAGCACCGTCATCAGCCACTTGGCACGTTATATCGATTCCGGCAAAGTGTCTTTCAGCGACCTCGTCTCGTCAGAGCACCAAGAAGCCATTGAGCGCGTCATCAGCAAAGTGGGAACGGGCGACGGCTCCACCGCCATCAAGAATCTCTGTCCTCCCGACGTCACGTATGACGAGATTCGGCTGGTGATGGCTCGCATGGAGAAGGATACGAAAGACGAGCAGTGACACGGCAGGCTTAGTCCCGCCATGTCACTGCTCGTAGTTTTTTTTAGCCGATGACTTCAGCTGCCTGGCTGAAGTCATCGGCTAATATGGTTGGCTAAAGTGATCCGACTGTAGTTACTCGATGACCACGAGAGCATCGTCTTCCATCACGCTCTCGCCTATCTTCACGCAGATGGCAGTGACCTTGCCGGCCTTCTCTGCCTGCAGGGCATTGGCCATCTTCATAGCCTCGAGCACGATGACGGTGTCGCCAGCCTGCACCTCGTCGCCCACCTGCACCATGATGTCGGTGATAACGCCGGGCAGCGGAGCCTTGATAGCATTGCTCTTGTTGACGGCGCCTTTGTCGGCAACGGCAGAACCTTCGCTTGCGTTTTCTGTTGCGGCGGCAGGCTTGCCCAGCACAGGCTTCTTCTTCTCGGGCTCGGCGGGGCGCTCCATCTCCACCTGGTATTCTTCACCATTGACGGTGACGGTCACTTTGTTTTCTTCAATCTCGCCAACGGCCACCTCATATTTGTTGCCGTTGATGGTATACTTGTATGTGTTCATAGACATTAATTTAAGGATGTAACGTCATGGTCTGGGCATAGCCGTTCCACTGCGTGGGATGCTCCTTGATGGTGATGAAGCCCGGCTCCACGTCGTGTACGTTGTTGCCCAAATGCTCGTGCAAGGCAAGAGCGATGGCAGCATAAACTTCGTTTGTTTTCATATTGCTTGCCCCCCTCTTATCCCCCCGGAGGGGGAAGACCAAAGCGGGGGTAATGGGTCTTAGTTGAGGCTCCCGGTCTGGCACAGCCCCAGCCTCCTTCTTATCCCCCCGAAGGGGGAAGACCGAAGCGGGGACTGCTGACAGGACTCACAGGTCCCATAGGACATATAAGACTCATAAGACTTATATGACCTATAGGACTTACAGGAGCTTTACATCGGGATATTACCGTGCTTCTTAGCAGGCAGGGCATCGCGCTTGGTGGCGAGCTGAGCCAGGCCGCGGCAGATGCGGAAGCGGGTGTTGCGCGGCTCGATGACATCGTCGATGTAGCCGTACTTGGCTGCCTGGTAGGGGTTGGCGAAGAGCTCGTTGTACTCATCCTCCTTCTCGGCGATGAATGCCTTCACGTCCTCGCCGGCCTCCTTCTTGGCCTTAGCTTCCTTGGCGTAGAGCACGGCAGCGGCACCGCTGGCACCCATCACGGCAATCTCGGCTGAAGGCCATGCGTAGTTGAGGTCGGTGTGCAGCTGCTTGGAGCCCATCACGATGTGGGAGCCGCCATACGACTTGCGCAGGGTGACGGTGATCTTGGGCACTGTTGCCTCGCCGTAGGCGTAGAGCAGCTGGGCGCCGTGCAGGATGACGGCGTTGTACTCCTGACCCGTGCCGGGGAGGAATCCGGGCACGTCGACGAGCGACACGATGGGAATGTTGAAGGCGTCGCAGAAACGCACGAAACGGGCGCCCTTGCGCGAGGCGTTCACATCGAGCACGCCGGCGTAGCATGAGGGCTGGTTGGCCACGATGCCCACGCTCTGGCCGTTGAAGCGGGCGAAGCCCACGATGATGTTCTTGGCAAACTTAGGCTGCACCTCGAAGAACTCGCCGTTGTCGACCACGGCACCGATGACCTTGTACATGTCGTAGGCCTCGTTGGGGTTCTCGGGGATAATCTCGTTCAGGCTGTCCTCCATGCGGTTGATGGGGTCGTCGCACTTGTGGCGCGGAGCCACCTCCATATTGTTCGAAGGGATATAGCTGAGCAGCATTTTCAGCATCTGGATGCCCTCCTCCTCGGTCTTGGCCGTGAAGTGGGTCACACCGCTCTTCGTGGCGTGCACGCTGGCGCCGCCGAGGTGCTCCTGGTCGATGTCCTCGCCCGTGACGGTCTTCACCACCTTCGGGCCGGTGAGGAACATATAGCTGGTGCCTTCCATCATCAGGGTGAAGTCGGTCAGGGCCGGGCTGTAGACAGCGCCGCCGGCGCAGGGACCGAAGATGCCGCTGATCTGCGGGATGACGCCGCTGGCCAGGATGTTGCGCTCGAAGATTTCAGCGTAGCCGGCGAGGGCGTTGATGCCCTCCTGGATACGTGCGCCGCCAGAGTCGTTGATGCCGATGACGGGAGCACCCATCTTCATGGCCATGTCCATGACCTTGCAAATCTTCTGGCTCATGGTCTCAGAGAGCGAGCCGGCATGCACGGTGAAGTCCTGTGCGAAGACGAAGACCAGACGGCCGTCGATGGTGCCTGAGCCAGCCACCACGCCGTCGCCGGGGAACTGCTTCTTCTCCATGCCGAAATTGTGGCAGCGGTGCTCCTTGAACATGTCGTACTCCTCGAATGAGCCTTCGTCGAGCAGCATGTCGATGCGCTCGCGGGCAGTGTACTTGCCGCGCTCGTGCTGCTTCTGTATGGCTTTCTCACCGCCGCCCAAGCGGGCTTTCTCGCGGTTCTCAATCAGTTTCTTGATTTTTTCTATTTGTTTGCTCATAATAAAGCCCACCCAAGCCCTCCTCAGGGAAGACTGTTTGGTTACATTTGGGTGCTCCTTTTTTTGCGTTAATAATATTAATGATTAATTACTTCTTTTATTTGCCCACATCAGCCATCTGATCGTCTATCCCTTTGGGAAAGGCTTGTGCAGGTTTTACTCAGGGTGCTCGCAGAGCTCGGTGAGGATGCCGCAAGTGTTCTTCGGATGCAGGAAGGCGATGTTGAGGCCCTCGGCACCCTTGCGCGGCTGCTGGTCGATGAGGCGTACGCCCTTCTCGCTGACCTCAGCCAGTGCGTTGGCCACGCCGTCCTCTACGCAGAAAGCCACATGGTGAACACCCTTGTTGCCCTTGTCGAGCCACTTCTGGATGGTGCTCTCGGGGCTTGTGGGCTCCAGCAGCTCCAGCTTCACCTCGCCGCAGCGAAGGAAGGCGGTCTTTACTTTCTGATCCTCTACTACTTCGGTTGCATAACACTCCAAGCCCAGCACGTTGGTGAAATAAGGCAGGCTCTCTTCAATGCTCTGGACGGCAATGCCCAGATGCTCAATGTGCGAAATTTTCATAATGAATTTAAAGATTAAGCTTAAAATTGCTGCAAAGGTACAAAAGATATATGAATAAACATTCTTTTTTGGCTTAATTATTTATAAAAAAAATATTCCAGCGGCAGCCAGGCGCTGACATCCGTTCTTGTCAGAGCAGAAAAGACCTTTTTGGGGGCTTGACAGCGCCAAAGCGACGATGGAAGACGGCTGCGACAGTTCCACCGCGCAGCATCAACCGATGGGGATGTTCAACCGCAATGCCTTTCGTTTGGAAGTGATGAAGAAAAAAAAAGAGTTAAAATCTTGGCGGAATGGGAAAGAATATGTAAATTTGCCACGCAAAAATGGAAGATTCACAGATGAACAGGGCAAAGGTATTACTGTTTGTTGTGCTTTGTGTCGTGGCTGGCACATCGTTATGGTCGTGTGGCCATGACGAAGCGGCCCACGAACTAAAGGCAGGACATGCTGACAGCATCATCTTTGCCGCAGGTACCGAGAAGCAATACGAGCGCATGAAAGTGCTGGCTGACAGCTTCGAGCAGGCTGGCGACATCTCTGCCCTGGAGGCCAATCGCTGGCGTGGCTCAGCCTCCTACCGTCTGGGACAGTTCCGCACAGCCGAGTATTACTTTAAGAAGGCCTTGGCCTGCGAGGTGAAGGATGAGCAGGATCAGCTGAGCTACAACAAGTCGGCGCGCCGACTCTCCGAGCTCCTGCTCATCAAGGGCGATTTCGAAGGCTCGCTGCAGGTGGCCATGCCTGCCGTCGCGAAGATGAAAGTGACAAAAACCGGCTCCGACATCGACTATGCTATCCTGCTGAACAACATCGGCTGCTGCGAGCTCAACCTTGGACGGGTGCATGAGGCCAGCGTCAGCTTCTACCAGGCGCGCGAGCACTATCGCAACCGTTGGCAGAACGACACTGTGGGCCGCGGTCTGCAGGAGGCGGTCATCGGCACCATCTATACCAGTCAGGCATATATCAACACCCACCGCTTCGAAGACGCGCTCTACTGGATAGACCGCACGGAAATGTTGCTCGACCGCTACCGAAAGATGAAGGATACGCGCGAAGACTATATCGATGAGTACAAGGGCCAGATAGAAATCATGCGCGCTGTGGCCAAGCTGGGCATCGACAGCACCGAGCAGGCCGCCGAGGCATACCAGGACTTCTTGCAGACCAACTACTCGAAGACCAGCTTGGGCCGCATCAATGCCAACGACTATCTGCTGCGTGCCGGCCGTTATACTGAGGCTGTCAACAACTACCGCTATCTGAACCAGATGCTCATTGAGCGCGACATCGAACTCACCCTCGACAACATTCAGCTTTATCTTCTGCCCAAGCTGCGGGCCAACGTGGGAGCCCAGCAGCGCGACTCTGTCATGGCGTTGGCCCTGCAAGTGTGCGATGCCCTCGACAGCGCCATCGTCAAACGTAAAAACGACGATGCCGCTGAGTTGGCCACCATCTACAACACTTCACAAAAAGAGGCTAAGATCAACCAGCAGCAGGCCGACATGGACCGTCAGCGCTGGGTCAGCGTCACTGTTGCCTTGTCGCTGCTCATTCTCTTCTTCATCATTTTCATCTTCTTACGCCATCGTTCCGCCCATCGTCTGGCTCATGCGCACAAGCGCCTGGAGGACACCCATGCCAAGCTGAAAACCGCCTACGACAAGCTGGAAGAGACGACTGCACTGAAAGAACGTATCGAGAGTGAGCTGCGCATTGCACGTGACATACAGATGTCGATGGTGCCGGGCATCTTCCCTGAGCGCGACGACCTCGACATCTATGCCGCGATGATACCTGCCAAGGAGGTGGGTGGCGACCTGTATGGCTATCTGCTCATGTCCGACAGCCTCTACATCTGCGTTGGCGACGTGTCGGGCAAGGGCATTCCCGCCTCGCTCTTCATGGCTCAGGCCACGCGGCTGTTCCGCACATTGGCTACACAGGAAATGATGCCGGCCGAGATTGCCACACGCATGAACGCCGAGCTGGCTGGCGACAACGAGGCTGGCATGTTCGTCACCATGTTCTTAGGGCTCATCGACCTCAAGACCGGTCGTCTCGACTTCTGCAACTGTGGCCACAATCCGCCCATCCTCAACAACGAGTTCATGCAGATGGAGCCTAATGCGCCCATCGGCCTCTGGCCAGACCTGGAATATGTGGGCGAGAGCATCGACAGCATCAAGGGTATGCCGCTACTCATCTATACAGACGGTCTGAACGAGGCCGAGAACCAGCGGCAGGAGCAGTTTGGCGACGACCATCTGCTCGACATCCTTCGCAATGCCCACTTCACCAAGGCTCGCGAAGTCATTGAGTTCCTAAAGGCTGAAGTGGAGAAACACCGCAACGGTGCCGAACCCAACGACGACCTCACAATGCTGTGCCTGAAGGTTGGATAGATGCTCCCTCAACCGAAAAGAAAGTCGGCTTGTGCGGCTGGCTTTTATCCTTGAACTGACTTGCCCTCGCTGGGTAGCGCAAGCGTCTCGTCTGCGGCTTAGTTACGTCGCTATCTATGTGAGTTGATACCGCGAAGCGGCCTGAGAAAAAACCAATAAAAACCAATAAAAACAAGAAAAACAAATTGGTAATTTTTCTCATTTGGTACAATAGCTATCGCCTTGCCCGCCGCAGGAACTCCGTGAGGCACTCCCCTCCCTTCAAGGGGAGGGGCAGGGGTGGGGTCTGTAACTTCTTCGCTGCCTCTTCTTCGCTGCCTCTTCTT
>JAEEPZ010000176.1 GCA_016285055.1 Prevotella sp. | reverse complement strand
AAACTTTAGCGAGACCGGGCAAGTGCTGAAATTGGATCCTTTTCACTCGCGAGACTTCCCTCATCCTGCTTTCGTCTCAGATTAAACTTAGTGTTACTTTTTAGCGATTAAGAAACTGCATGTAGAACGGCTGCTGTCCTCCTCTGCCCGTTCTTCTACTCAGCATCCTGCACTTGTTCATCAGCGCCATCTGCTGTCGAGCCTGATTAACCATCAGAGGGTAGTTTTCTTTGAAAATCTGCTTTTTTATTGACATAAGAATAATGGTGTACTCACAGGGCTTAACCTCCGCACCGTTGCATTCGGTTTTTCTGTTTTCCGAGTGCAAAGATATATGGAAAAAGGGGCCCTTCCGAATAATTTTTGCACTATATCCTCGCATGTCTAACGAGTCTAATTCATTGGCGTATTTCTGTCTAATGAATCTAATAAAATGTCTAACTAAATGACTCAAAAACGTATAATATTCAGATTTTTGCCTCTTTTCAGGCAAGGCAGCGTAAATGGTTTGAGGAATCCCGTACCGTTGAGGACGTGATGGACGATAATACTCCCAACTATGGCGCTATTATCGTAGAAAAAACGCACCCAGACCTAGAATTGATCCTGGCGCGTTTTGATGAGTTGGCTGCATTTCTAAAAAAGCCTATCGAGTAGTATTCTCCTTCAATATATCTTGTTTCAGGGCAATAAGTTTTGTGTATAGCCCATGATAGGCAACTCTGACGATACGTTCTATTTTCGCGGGCTTCATTGCCGTCATGCGTCGGCGGTTAGCCTCGACATCTACAAGGTTTACGGGCCTGCCGTTCATCATCCATTTGGCCTGCTCAGCAGAGACGCTTTTACAGATGTTTCGGATACGTTCCTCATCATCTGTACTGATGATATCAGGGAGCCATTTGGCTATCTGGCGCACAAAGCCCACCGCGGTTACCACATTCTCGCGATTGCTGCGTGTCTCAAACAATCCGGCATCGTAGATGGCCTGATATAGCCAATACCACTCCAAGCCTGTGCTAAGGTCTATCTTTTTCTGATCACCCATGCCGACGGATTCGTTGATGATTGTTCGCAACTGCAACAATCGCTCGTTGGTGGTAAACAACTCATCAGAGAAAACATCATTGACCAGCAACTCGTTACATTCCCCTGCGGTTTCCTTGACTTCTTCCACAACCTCGGCTTCCTCGACATTGTCTTTGAAGAATGCTTTGATAAGTGTACCTAAGTTGTCGCCGCTCACATGGTCAATATGGAGCACCTTCTTGTGGTCATGGTGAATGGCTCCGTCTTCATAATGATAATTGTCACTCATTGGTCAGTCGTTTTAGTTGTACTATTTTGTCTTCTTGCCCTAGCACCAGTTGGCTGCGCTTATCATCGTGGGTGGCTCCGCTGGCATAGTTGTACGAGGTGGTTGGCCGCTCAGTCACTTTCATTATCGCATCGGTCAAGTCGCGTTGCTGGTCAATAGGTTCATATAGACGCTTGCGATATTTTTCAAGCAGAGATGGATAATTCTCACGCCAAGCCTCCTGCATACAGATGATGGGATTGGCATTCAACTTCAACAGAAAATCCCACGCCACACCTGGAGGATACTTCATCAGCTCCTTGTCAACATCTTCAATAGGGATAGACGAAAGCACCATCTTCTGCAACATGTCCTCTGCCCTGTCCAGCTGCTTGTGCAATAGTTTTGTCTGATGTTCCATCTCGGCAATCAGTTCGTCTTTACGATTACTCTCGTCCTCCATCTCCTTATAGCTCTTGGGTCTGTTCTCACGGAGCATACGTTGGAAATCCTCAGGGAATAGTGCGTCGCATAACTCATAGAGTACCTCCGAGTGGTCTTTTATCCGGTTCAGTTCCTCTCCCATCAGCATGATGACCTTGTCCATCTCACGTTGATGCCTGCGGTCAAGATGCAGTTCGTCCACGCAGTCAATAAGGCCGCAGTAGAAGATGTGCATGTGGGGTCTGAACGACTGGCTTGCCTTCAACACGGTTTCAGCCACCTTCTTGAAGCTGGTATATCTGACACCGATGATATGCCGTATCATTACCGAATAGTAGTGCTTCAGAAACTTCCATTGGTTGTTGAGCAGAGCTAACTGTTCCCTCTTCTTCTCCAGTGTCCACTTCTGCTGCATAATCATTGTGAAGGCGTGCAATATACACAGCACCTCGTCGGTCTTATAATTGTAGCACATCTCAGCCTTGAAAAGCATCTCTTTCAATTTCTCCGACAGGTTCACCCAATCTTGCTCGCAACCGCTCCTGAATAGCATCTCCAACAGATGAAAGAACCGGTAGATGCGTTTCTCCTCCTTCTCGAAGCGATTCAGATTGTCACCCCAACCTTCTGCTGCCACTATCAGGTCTTGCTCCGAAGCCCACAGTCCAAACTGGTTATCGTCCTCTATAGCATGTTCCATCTTGTAGCGTATGCTTTCCAACTTTGTTCCTACACAACAAATTCGCGTGTCGCCATTCAGGTACATTTTGTAATAAGGTAGCATCATTTCGTGGAGTAGTTTTTGGTATGTTGCATCTTTTGGTGGGAAACCTTCACGATGATAATACTTCTCGTAGACCGACACCTCCTCAACATCATTACCCATCAGCTGCTCCAATGGATTGATGACGCTATCCTGAATGTACTCTTTATAGTATTCTATGTTCATGTTGTCTTATAGTTTTTTTTTCAGCGCACAAAGATAGAAAAAATCCCGCTCTTCTTGATATGAACGGGGAAAATTTTATGGTTAAATATTGTCAATCGCATCATATTTATGTACCACCAGTCTTGACAACATTCATTTTTTCAACTGGTGACAATTTGCCATCGTTTCATTTGTTCAGTTCTTTTGATTAACCTTCTCTCAATATATGTCAGTTCTTGTCTGTTCCATTGTCAGCTCTGCGGTAAATTTATATCTACCAGATATTATAATTCACTATCCATTGCGTCATAATCGTCTATGAAAAACGTTTTTAATAATTGGTCGTCACATTGTAACTTTGTCACAATGTAACATTAAGGTGGTGCTGTTTGGTGGAGAGTGCGTTTAAAATATATAATAATTATAATTATTATATATTTACAATGGCTGTGGGATGGATTTGGTGGGTGCTAAATGTTGCAAAGTGGCAAAGTGGCGATGTGGCAACCGAAAAATGCGCATCTTGCCTGTTATCGGCGAAAAGTAATACACGAGGGCCGAAAATTACGGCTTCGAGCATCGTGTATTACTTCTCTTCAAAATTCATCAAATTCGTGCTGAAAATCGGGCCAATTGGAGGGCCGAAATTTGGAGGCGCACGGATTATTTTGTACCTTTGCAGAGCAAACAAGAAGCGGGAGGTCGGTCACCCGATGTAGTTGGCCGCAAGTATCTAATACCATGTAAAACACACATTTTAAAATTATGGCAAAGATTTTGTATGAAGTAAAGCAGAACACTAACAGCGTATCGAGTGCATTTGGCAAGTGGTTCGCAATCATCAAGAACCTGGAAACGCTGAACACACGCAAGTTGGCTGCTCACATCTCGGAGCACGGCTCTATCTACACCCCCGACGTGGTGTACGGCGTGCTGGAGAAGTTCCGCTCGTGTCTCATCGAGATGCTGTTGGAGAGTAAGAAGGTGAAGATTGATGGCCTTGGCACATTCTACTGCACCTTGGAGAACCAGAAGAACGGCGCGGTGAAAAAGGATGAGTTTAACGTTGGCAAGCATCTGAAGGCGCTGCACATCCGATTCCTGCCCGAGCAGGCTGCCGAGGAGAATATCTCGTCGAGGGAGTTCCTGAAGAAGGCCGAGTTTATCAACGTCGAGAGTCTGGTAAAGGGTGAGTCGGATGACCAGCCAGCTGGCGGCGGTGCGAGCGGTGGAAACACCTCTGGTAGCGGCAGCGGCCAGAACACCGGGGGCAACCAGGGTGGCGGCAGCCATGAGCCCATCGGCGACTAAGGGCTGGGGCGAAAGCCCCACCCTAACATTAAACATTCTTGCGTCCCTTCGGTAGCAAGCGCCACCCTACGGGATGTCGAGCGAAAGATTAAACATTCTTGGCGATGCCAAGCGGCAAAGCCGAGCGAAACATTAACTAAGAATCAAGGAGTTATGAGCAAGAAAGAAACGATTAAGTTTGTGGCGCAGCTGATAGCATCGATTGCTACGGCGATAATCACGGCGCTGGGCACAACCTCGTGCATGGGGTATTGAGCAAAAACAGGGGCCGAAAAGCGAAAGGCTTGGGGAGGGGAAACCGATGTTTCTCCTTCCCTGTTTTTTTAGATGTAAAACTCTGAAGGGTCGACCAGTCCGGCACGGATGGCGTACTTAATGAGTTCGTGGGCCGTGTTGATGCCCAGTTTGCGGAAGATATTCTTGCGGTGGGTGGTGATGGTGTGGATGCTCGAAAAACGCTCTTCGGCTATCTCCTTGGTGGTCTTGCCCTGTGCGATGGCTTTCACGATCTCAGCCTCGGTGGCCGTCAGGATGTCGGGCTTCTCTTCATCCTGCTGCTGACTGATGATGACTTCGAGCGCACGCTGACTGATAAAACGCTGATGGTGACTTACAGCGTGCAGGGCATCGCGCACGTCCTTCATCGGTCCGTCTTTAAATACTATACTGAACTGATGTGATGAGTAGATTACGCGACGCAGGAATTGAGGCGTCAGCTCATCGCTGATGAGCAGCCATTGCGATAAGGCAAAGCGTTCGCTTACAATCAGCAACTGGTCTTCGTCGGCAAAATCAAACAGGGTATAGTCGAGTATAACCACAGCATGCTCGTGCTCCTTTAGCTTGGCAACCAGACTTGTTTTGTCTGATGCTCGGTATATCTGGTTCTCGTCGTTCTGCTTGAGCAGACTTTCGATTGCAAACCTTGTTATTTCCTGATTATCTGCTATTATATACTTTGCCATAACTGTTCAGATTTTGGGTGCAAAGATACAAAGAATAGATATAACTTCCAAATATCCAGCGATATTTAGAAAATAAATCTAATATCGTTGGCGATTTGGAAGTTTCTTTTGCACGAAGGGGCTATTCCTCTATTTATATAGAATAATATTCTGATGATGTACTAATCGATACTTGCCTGGATGCTCTCTAATACGTAGTCGAGCATCTCGGGTGTGTGAGTCTCGGAGATGAAGTTGCCCTCGAACTGCGACGGACTGACGTAGATGCCGCGACTGAGCATGTTGCGGAAGTAGCGGGCAAAACGCTGCTGATCGGAGCGCTGCGTATCCTTGAAATTGCGCACGGGGCTGTCGTTGAAGAAGAGCGTGAACATCGAACCGCAACGGTTCAACTGAATACCTTTGCCAGCAATAATCTGCTCAAGTTTAGCAATGAAGGCATCGCTCTTGGCTTCGAGCTCATCGTAGAAACCAGGGCGCGACAGCTGGGTGAGCGTCTCGATGCCTGCTGCCATAGCCACAGGATTGCCACTCAGTGTGCCTGCCTGATAGACAGGGCCGTCGGGAGCCAGCACCTTCATGATATCCTCGCGACCGCCAAAGGCTGCGGCTGGGAATCCGCCACCTACAATCTTACCAACGGTGGTCATATCGGGCTTGATGCCGAAGCGCTGCTGTGCGCCACCCAGAGCCAATCGGAAACCGGTGATCACCTCGTCGAAAATCAGGATGGCACCATACTGCTCGGTCACCTCGCGGGTAGCCTTCAGAAAATCTTCGGTAGGTACCACCACACCCATGTTGCAGGCCACAGGTTCGATGATGAGCGCTGCCACCTCATGGCCATGCTCGCTGAAGAACTGGCGCAGGGCCTCGGTGTCGTTATAAGGCAGCACGGCTGTGTATTTCACGAATCCATCGGGCACACCAGCCGACGAAGCGTTAGAGATGTTGGCTACACCCGAACCT
>JAEEPZ010000049.1 GCA_016285055.1 Prevotella sp. | reverse complement strand
AAAGAACATTACTGACATTACAGACCCCACCCCTGCCCCTCCCCGTAAGGGCAGGGTTCAAGAGGGGATGGCTGCGCATAAATCCTTTCTGCAAAGGGTCAACTGCTATATCATTGCCATTGTTTTTCTTGTTTTTATTGGTTTTTATTGGTTTTTTTTAAAGTCCGCTTAGCGGAACATAACTGACCTAAATAGCGCCGTAACTATGTCATCATTCCATCCGTACAGGTCGAAAATCTTTACAACAGCAGGATGCGGAAAAAGCTTTGCCGCTTGCTACCGAAAGGCTACGGGTAGGTGCGTTAGTGGGAATGGGGACGCAAGAATTTGCAAATAAAAAAAAACAGAGAACGCTTTGCTGTAAAGAAAAAACATGTTAACTTTGCACCAAATATAGAACAATCAAAATCCAATATCTATGAACAACTCTTTTCTTCGCGGCATCGCCGCTGCCATCCTCGTCTTTTTAGGATGCGTGTCCATGCAGGCCAGCACGGCCTTGTGCCCCTTCGGGCAAATGAGCCAGCAGCCCTGGCAGGCAAAGTATCACAAACAGCATTACAACTACTGGGATCCGTCCAACTGGTATGCCACCGACTATGACGAGTCGGAGTGGCAAACCATCAGCGGCCCCATCAGCACCGCCAACGGCCTGCCCTACTACGTCACTGACTGGGGAGACAACTATTTAGCCTACTTCCTGCGCCGCCATTTCAATGTAAGCAGTCTCAACAGCGAACTGTATGTGGCTTATGTGAGCCACGACGACGGCTGCGAGGTCTACCTTAACGGCATACGAGTGTACAAGAATTATGAATGTCTCATCGCTCCTGACTACAGGACGATATATATCCCGAAAGAGTTGCTTCATACGGGTGACAATGTGCTGGCCGTGAAGGTAAGAGACTCAGGGGGCGGCGAGGCTTTCGCTGACTTTGGCATCTACGGTTCGGATACCCCATGGATTGAGGTGGAACTGGCTTCCCCTGGCACGCTGGGCCAAGAGGTGCTCTACCAAGTGGAGATGCTCAGCGACGTGGAGTTCATCCGCGTGAAGGGTGCCATGAACAGCGACGACTGGAACACGCTGAAGAACATGGCTAATCTCGTAGGAGCAGACCTCAGCCAGGCAACGGCCAGCGAGGTGCCCAACGAGCAATTCCGCGACCGCAGCAATTTCTTTTTCGTCCAGCTTCCTCAAGGGCTAAAGACCATCGGCGAGTATGCCTTTTATCGCACAAATATCGGCAGCATCAGTATTCCAGCTACCGTGACCAGCATCGGGCGTTATGCTTTCTCCCAGTATAATACTACATATCAGCGGCTCATGAACGTTGAGATTGCCGCCGGCTCCGCACTAAAGAGCATAGGAAACCATGCTTTCTACGAATGCACAAACCTAAAAGCCATCAACCTGCCTGCAGGCATTACGAAAATAGAAGAATCTACTTTTTACAATTGCCAGTCGCTGACCTCAGTAGTTCTGCCACCAGCCTTGGAGAGTATCGGTCAATACAGTTTCTATTGCACGTATGCCCTCAAGAGCATTGATTTCCCGCAAACGCTGACCAGCATCGGCACAGGCGCGTTCTATGAAAGTGGCCTCGAAAGCGTGGTGCTGCCTATGAACTTAACGACCTTAGCTCCGGATGCTTTTGACAATTGCAAGAGTCTGAAGACCTTGGAACTGCCAGCAACCCCAAGAATATGGGATTCCTATAATAGTCGTTACGGTTATAATTCTTGTTTCTCGAATTGTACTGCCTTGGAGACCGTCACCTGCCACTCAGCCACCCCGCCATTGATCTACAGCGACCCCTTCTACGGACTCGACCGCAGCAAGGTGACACTGATAGTTCCCGCTTTCTCCCTCGTTGACTACAAGCTCGATGACTACTGGCACGAGTTCGGCACCATCGTGGGCGGCGCAGAGTCCTCGTTCCTGAACATCGGCGGCTCGCTGACACTGACCAACAACCGCCGTCCCGCCAACAAGGTCGACGTGCTGCTGGGCGAGGATGCCCGCCTCACCGTGGGTGGCAACGCCCCCTTCGAGGTTGGCACGCTCACCTTCACCGTCAACCGTCCCTACAACCTCTTCGGCCAGCTGCTGAACAACACGCCCGCCATGACTGCCGACCACATCAGCACCCGTTTCTTTGCCTACGACCACCGCTGGTACTTCATCACGCCGCTGACCGACGTGAACGTGGCCGACGTGGTGCACGACAACGCCGAGGCATCGTTCGTCTTCCGCTACTACAACGGCCAGAACCGCGCCGGCAACGGCCCGCAAGGCAGCTGGCAGGACCTGACGGACAACACGCTACATGCCGGGCAGGGCTACATCCTGCAGACCGACCGAGAGGGATGGATCACCATGCCTGCCACAGCCACTGGCAAGGCTCCGGCACTGGTCAGCGACGACATGGCCACGCCGCTGAAGGCCTTTACTGCCGCCAATGCCGCCGATGCCAGCTGGAACTTCGTGGGCAACCCCTACCCTTGCTACTACGACACCTACAGCATGGAGCTGGCTGCTCCCATCACCGTGTGGGACTACGACAACTGGACCTACCGCGCCTACTCGCCCGTCGACGATGGTTATGTGCTCCGGCCCATGGAGGCCTTCTTCGTGCAGAAGCCAGCCAGCCTGAGCCAGATTCTCTTCCCCAAGGAGGGACGCCTGTTCACCGCCGAGGCAGCGCGCCCCGATGCTGCCCGCAGTGCTGAGAGCGACAGCCGCAGGCTCTTCGACATCGTGCTCACCGACGGCACCCGCAGCGACCTGACGCGCGTGGTGGCCAATCAGCAGGCATCTGTCGCCTACGAGCCGCAATGCGATGCCACCAAGTTCATCAGCACCGAGAGCACGCTGCAGTTCTTCACCCTCGACAAGGAGGGCAACCAGCTGGCCATCAACGAGCGCCCGCTCACCGAGGCCGACGCCGTGGCTCTGGGCTTCAGCGCTGCGGCTCCCGGCATCTATACCATCAGCCTCAGCCGAGGCAACGGCATGCTCCTGCTCCACGATGCCCTGACCGGCCAGACCGTTGACCTGAGCCAGCAGGACTACATCTTCACCACCGACGAGCCTGTCACCACCAGCCAACGCTTCAGCCTCACCATCGGCAACACCACTAAAGTGAACGCCATAGCCGGACAGGCTGAGGACGACGCTCCCGCCTACGACCTGCAGGGCCGTCGGCAGTCTGCAGCATCCAGCACCCAGCGCCCCACCATCAGCGTGAAACAAGGCAAGAAATATCTGGTGAAATAACCCCCAAACGCGAAACAGCATGAAACACCTACAATATTTGCTCGCCGTGCTGTTGCTGACTGTCAGTCCAGCCGCGTGGGCACAATTCAATCCCGAGAACCCCGACGAGCCGGGCACGCACCCCTGGCGGCTGACGCTGAAGGCCGTGCCCGCCACAGGCGGCTACTACAACGTGAGCGCGCAGACCATGCACGCCGCCGGCGAGGAAGTCTACCTCTATGCCTACAGCCACAGCGACTTCAGCTTCGTGCAGTGGGAGGACGAGCAGGGAGCCGTGCTCAGCACCAACAGCAACCTGACCTACACCATGCCCGCGCGCAACATCACCCTCGTGGCACGCTTCAAGTACGCCCCACAGACCCCTGACGAGCCTGGGCAGGCCAGCATCAAGCGCCATCTCTACCTGCAGACAAACCCTGCCGACGTGGGATGGTTTAACCTGAACCGCGACAACGACATCGCCGTCGGCGAGCAGGTCTACATCGAGGCCTACAACTCCAGCCAGCACTACTCGTTCCGCAACTGGACGCAGGATGGCAGCATCATCTCGGCATCGAAAGGCTTCACCTTCACCATGCCCGACAAGGACGTGACGCTGGTGGTGAACTACGACTACAGCTTTTCGCCCGACAACCCCAGCGAGCCGGGAGAGCCCCAAGGCGACCTGTATAACATATATGGTTTGCGCGAGGGAACCAAGGCAGGTCACACGCTGGTCTATCCCCTCTACCTGCAGAACCGCGGCAACAGCGTGACGGGCTTCGCTGTCGACGTCACCTTCCCACAGGGCTTCACCGCCGATGTCAACGCCGCGACCCTCAGCGACAGGGCTGCCAAGCAAGCGCTGCAAGTGGAGGCGCTGCAAGGCGGTAGCTACCACTTCACCGTCAGCGGAACGGAGAGCATACAGGGCGTGGAAGGCAAGGTGCTCAGCATCCCCGTCCACGTGCCCGACACCGCCACCATCGGCAACGTGTTCACCATTGCACTCGCCAACGGCGTGGTCTTCAAGGCCGACGGCACACAGGACAATATCGGCACACGCAGCGGACAGGTGAAAATAGTCCGCGACGAGAATGAACGGCCCGACAGCCCCGACTATGCCGTCAGCGACGTGGCCACCACCAACGGCAACGTCATGCCGCAGGACGCCATCCACCTCACGTGGAAGGTGGAGAACCTGGGCACCCTGCCAGGCCATGGCGGATGGACGGAGCGCATTTACCTCATCGCGCCCAACGGGCGGAAAGTGAACATCGGCAGCACGTACTACGAGACCGAGGCACTGCAGCCCGGAGCCACCGTCAACCGCAGCGCCACCGTCAGTTTGCCCCTGCTGCCCGGCATCGACGGAGCCGTTGACCTGGGGGTGACCATCATTCCATCGGTAGGTGCTGGCGAAGCCGCCGACTTCCTGGCCAACAACAGTGCACAGACCAGCGGCACACCGCTCACCGTAGGCAAACGACTTCTTCTCGACGTTCCTCAGACGACACTGCAGGAGGGCGACGCCACCACCGTGCGCTGCCAGCTCTCACGCAGCGGCAACTGGACGGCATCAGAGACCTTCGACCTCAGCAAGCTGCAGGGCGACGACCGCCTCAGCGTGCCGGCCACCGTCACCATACCACGCGAGCAGGCTGCCGCCTACTTCTACCTCAACCTGGCCAACAACGCCGTCTGCGACGACGACTCCGTCTTTACCTTCCAAGTCTCCGGCAACGGCTACGATGCTCAACAGGCCACCCTCACCGTCCGCGATGACGAGCTGCCCCCACTGCGCCTCACCGCCTCTACTGCTGAAGTCACCGAGGGCGACACCTTCCAGCTGACGGTCACGCTGGGGCAATCCGTCACACAGCAACTCAACGTCAGCCTCAGCAGCGAACTGCCTAAGCGTTTCCATTTGCCCGCCAATGTCATCATTCCCGCAGGCGAGACGCAGGCCACCGTCGATGTGAAAGTTGTTGATGACGATCTGCCCGACACTGACACATCATGCGCCTTCAAGGCTTTCGCCTACGGCTACGATCCTGCAGAAGCCATCGTCATACTGAAAGACAATGACCTGCCGGTACTGCAACTGTCCCTCACACCATCGAAAGTGAAAGAAAGCGACGGGCCTGTCAGCATCACGGGTACGCTTCGACGCACCACCAATATCGACAAGAAGATTAACGTAAGGCTGAGCGACGACTCAAACGGAAACATCTTCTTCTCCCAGACCGAGCTGACACTGCCAAAAGGCGTAGAAGAAATACATTTCAATCTGGGTCCTGTTGACAACAGCCAGGCAGAAGGCGACCGCACCTATACGGTCACTGCTGCGGTTTGGCTGTCGTCGTGCAGCTGCAGTGCCAGTGGCCAGGCTGCCGGCCACGTGCAGGCTCAGCTACAAGTCTTCGACGATGACGGGCCTGCCTTGACGCTGACATCCACCGAAGGAACCATGCGTGAAGGAGTGACCACCCGGCTGGTTCTGACACGCAACACATCGACAGCCCTGCCCCTCACCGTCCACCTGAGTAGCGATCATGACGACATCCTCACCTACAACCACAACATCACAATTGCAGCCGGTCAGCAAACCGCCTACGTAGAGGTTACGCCTGCAGCCAACGACACGCCAGACGACTCACAGACCATCGTCTTCATGGCCGAAGCCGACGGCTACAGCAGCGGCACATGCTGGCTGTTCGTAACCGACCAGACGCTGCCCGACGCACGCATCATGAGCCTCTCGGCCAATCCTTCAGAGGCCGAGACAGGAAGCAGCGTGACGGTTAGCGTGGTTGTAGCAAACAACGGTGTTGCGGACTTGCGCGACGCCACACCCGTGTTTGTCTACAGGCGTGGCAGCGACGCTCCCGTGGCTCGCCTCTATACAGCGGGGGCACTTGCGGCAGGGGGACAGCAAACACTGTCAAAAGAGATGGTTCTCCCCAACACCGTAGGCGAAAACTATTACTACGCAGTAGCAAACGAAGGCAACAAGATAAAAGAGCTGTCTTACACCAACAACACTTCGGCTGATTTGATGGTGCGCTCACTCTCGTCATTCCGCACAGAAGTCAGCACCGACAAGACTGCCTACAGCCAAGGCGACAAGGTCATCATCAGCGGGCAACTGTCAGGCCGCAACATCAGCGAGGCCGACGTTGACGTCTACATCATCAACGAGGGCATGCGACAGGTACAACGTGTAAAGGCCGATGGCAATGGACGTTTCAGCACCGAGTGGCAGCTCTATCCGCTACAGGCCGGCCACTTCAGCGTGGGTGCCTGCTATCCCGACGAAGGCAGCAGCGACGAACAAGCCTCGTTCAATGTCTATGGTCTGCAACGGGCCGACAGCCGTTACCTCACATGCGAGGTGACATGCGGTGAGCCCTATACTGGCGAAGTGGAGCTGGTCAATCCCGGCACGCTGCAGCTGTCAGGGCTGAAGGCTGAAGTGCTCTCTGCCCCGGAAGGATGCACAGCGGCATTCCAGATTCCAAACATCATCAACGGGGGTGAGCACGTTAAACTGGCCTATACGCTGAATGGCAGTGTGGCCAGCAGCACAAGGGAGTGGGAGCATCTGACAATACGCGTCACATCTGCCGAAGGGGCACAGCTCGACTTGCCACTCTACTATTATTGCCGTCCCGCCGAGGCACAGTTGGCTTGCAACGTGGAAAGCCTGCAGATGACCGTCACCAAGGGAACCACACGCGACATTCCCCTGCAAATCACCAACCAAGGACGTGGCGAAACAGGATCACTGAGACTGGCCATGCCAGAAGGATTCAGCCTTGTCAGCAGCACGCCCTCGCTGAAACAGGGAGAGAGTGCCACCATCGCACTGCGCTTCACTCCCTTAGAGCGCATGCAACTGAACGTTCCCATGACGGGTTCCATTGGCGTGAACTGCCCCAATGGCCAGGGCATCGTCATCCCCTTCAGCATGACGCTCGTCTCGGAAGAGAAAGGCTTCTTGCAGGTGGATGTCTGCGACGAGTACACCTACAATACCGCCGAGGCACCCCATGTGGAGAATGCCACCGTAGTGGTGAAGCATCCCACCAGCGGCGAGGTGCTGGCACAAGGAACAACGGGGGCTGACGGTACTTTCACCACCGAGCTTACCGAGGGATATTATCGCTTGGAGGTCAGCGCCGACAAACATGATAATTACGCCAACTACGTCTTCGTCAACCCTGCTTCTACCGAACGCGTCGTCGTCAACATCGGATATCAGCCCATCACCATCTCGTGGGAAGTGGAAGAGACAGAAGTAGAAGACGAATACCACATTGTCACTACCGCGCAGTATGAAACCAACGTGCCCATGCCAGTAGTTAGAATCGACATTCCCGAAAAAATTGACGGCGACAACATGGCCGTGGGTGATGCCGTACTCATCGACATGAAGCTGACCAATCTGGGGTTAATAAAAGCAGAGAACGTCATTCCGCTGTTGCCTGAAGACGATGAGGAATGGCACTTCGAGTCGCTGGGTATGAACGAGGGCTTTACCCTTCTGCCCCATGACTCGGTGACTATCCCGGTACGAATCACTCGCATCGGCGACACTTCTCAGACAAACTCTGCCCGAATGAAAAACATTGTCGAAGATGCCACTCACGACATGATAGACACCTATGGCCACTGCATGAAAGCCATGGAAGCCGCCTACGACCATGAATGTGGTGATAGTCTGAAGCACAACAAAGCAGCCCAGCGACTGGCCATGAAAGCCTGCGCCTATAGTGCCACGGCACAGTTTGTCATGCACCTGTTAGGTGGACTCTCCGGTGGTGGCGGTCCCGGCTCTCCTGGAGGTGGCCCTGGCGGAGGTGGAGGCGGTGATGGCATCATTGGCGAAGTCACTAAGACCATCGACATCTGCGACCCCTGCGATGCGCAGAAAATGGAAAAACTGATTGCCAAAGGCTTGGAGTACACTTGGATTGGAAAATTCGACGAAGCGCTAAGCAAAGCTATAGAAGCTTTTCAGGAAGGAGAAGATCCAAAACTGATCTATGTCATCAAAGACATCAACGACAACATCCTGGATAAAGTGGAAGAGGACCATCTGGAAGAAGCCCTTGGAGAATATGCCGGGGTTGTCAATATTATCTATGATGTCTATGAGATAATAGAGCCCTGCGATTCTACTGACATTGCTGGCAATGGCAACGATGGGCAACATTCGCGCAGAAAAGCCAAGAGGCATGACTGGATGGAAGAATTCGAGAAGATTGGCAGGTCGTATATTAGCCAGCTGCAAGCCATCGACAGCCTTATTGCCATCGCTTTTGGCGACAAAATGTGGTTTAACGAAATGGATGAGCAGAAACTGGAATTCATGAAATGGATTCGCCAACTGCCTGAGAATTCCACTCTTTCAGATGAGGAACTATTGGGCAGAAAGCCTGAATCAGTCACATTGGAGCAGGCCCGCCATTACGCCAACTATATGACGGGAAGAGGAGAAGACATGCCTACCCTTAGCGATATTCAATCACAATTTGAAGCCTTTACCTCTGCTGGAGAAGAAGCAAAAGCACAAGGGTTCGCCACTATGACTGACTATTTCGACAGTGCCTATAAAGATTATCAACAGCACTTCGAAGAAATGGCATCCTCATCGGTCTGCGCTACTCTCTCGTTGAGCATTGAGCAGACCATGACCATGACACGCCAGGCCTTCCGCGGTAAGCTGAAGATTTTCAACGGCCACGAAGACACTGCCATGAAGGACCTACGGCTGAACCTGCTGGTGCGCGACATGCAGGGGCAGGTGGCAACAGCGCATGAGTTCCAGATCAATGCCGAAAGCCTGAACGGATTCAGTGGAGCGCTCGACTTGACCAGCGGATGGACACTGGATGCCCAAGAAACAGGCACGGCCACCATACTCTTCATTCCTACGAAGTATGCTGCACCCGAAGAACCTGCTCAATACAGTTTTGGCGGGACAGTCACCTACATCGATCCCTTCACCGAATTGGAGGTAACGCGCGACCTTTATCCCGTAGTCCTCACCGTGAAGCCTTCGCCCGAGCTCGACCTGACCTACTTCATGCAGCGCGACTTGCTGGGTGACGACCCGCTGACCGAGGAGGTGGAGCCGATAGTGCCTGCCGAGTTTGCACTCATCATCGACAACAAGGGCTATGGTGATGCCACTAATGTACGTATGACGACACAGCAGCCCGTCATCACCGAGAATGAGAAGGGCCTGCTCATAGACTTCCAGCTCATCAGTTCGCAGGTGAACGGCCAGCCTGCAGTGCTGAGCTTTGGCGAGACCATCGCCAACGACTTCGGCACCATTCCTGCCAAGTCGCAGGCCTACGCACAGTGGTGGCTCACCAGCACGCTGATGGGACATTTCATCGACTACGACGTGAAGGCCACCCACGTGACGAGCTACGGCAACGAAGACCTCTCGCTGCTCGACAAGGTGACCATCCACGAGCTCATCCACGGTTTCACGCCGCCCGACTGGCTGAACACCGATGCCACGGGACGCGGCTTCCTGGTGAACGACGTCATCGATGTTGACGACCAGCCCGACGAGGTGTACTTCACCGACGGCACGCAGAAGAGTGTGCTCAGGGCTAACGGTGCCACCGCCAGCAGTCTGGGGCAGAACGCCTATCTGCTCAACATCTCGCCCTCGACGACGGGCTGGAACTACGGCTCGCTGGCCGACCCCACCAACGGACAGCTGCAGCTGGCCTCCATCATCCGCCGACGCGACGGCGCCTCGATTCCTGTCGACAACGTATGGCAGACACCGGTAACGCTGCGCGACGGCAAAGATCCCGTCCACGAGAAGCGCCTGCACTTCATCTGTGAGTCGCAGGGAGCCGCCGAGACATGGCTGCTCACCTTCGAGGAACGCCCCGAGGAGGTAAGCATCGGCGAGGTGCTGGCCAGCAACGCCGACGAACGCGAGCGCATCGTCATCACGCCGCTACCCTTGGGCGAGCAGATGTTCGTGAAAGGCAGCTTCAGCGAGATTCGCCAGTTGACGGTCTACGACATGAGAGGCATGAAGCGGCTGCAGCGGCAGCACCTGCGTCAGGGCGAAGGCGTCTTCACAGGGCAACTGCCCGCCGGCGTCTATCACGTCCAGGTCTGTACCGACCGTGGCGTCTATACGCAAAAGGTGCTGAAACAACGGTAATACGATGCACAAACTATTGCCTTTGACACTTGGGCTCCTGCTGGCCTGCACATCGCCTTCAGACAAGAAGGTCGAGGCAGTGCTGGCAGTAGCACAGGAGGAGAACCCACAAGAACAGCTGAAGAGGGCATTAGAGTACGACAAGAAAGGGCAATATGAGGAAGCGGCTGTTTGGTACAGGAAGGCAGCTGAACAAGGGCTTTCTGCGGCGCAAAACAACCTCGGCGTGATGTATAAGGATGGGCAGGGCGTCAGAGCCGACACCGACTCAGCCCGCTATTGGTTCGAGCTGGCCGCTCAGCACAACCTGCCGCAGGCCCAGCACAATCTGGAACAACTAAAATAATTCCCGATTCCTTTGGCGGTTTGTTTTTTTTTATCTATCTTTGCCGACGACAAATGAATTCATTCGATGAAAACAACCAATGAATGTATTAAGCTAATTCAAACACATGCCGACGAACTTCGCTCTGATTTCGGCATACATTCACTGCGTCTTTTCGGCTCTGTTTCCCGTGGCGAACAACATGAGAATAGCGATGTAGACGTCTGCGTTGAGATGGCTCCTAATATTTATATGGTTGTTCGTCTGAAGCGTTATTTGGAGCAGCTTCTCCAGTGTCCAGTTGATGTTGTCCACATGCATCCACACATGAATCCATACCTTCTTAACGACATAGAACGCGATGGAATTTACGTCATACAATGAACGCAATAGGGTTAAAGCCACTTTTGAGCAGATTAATCAGGCTATTGACCAGCTATCTCGTGTTCTCGACTATCAAAAATGACCTCAGTGCCCTAAAAGAGGCTGTAGAGTTCTTTATACATAATATCTGGTTTACCAATATATACCGAAAAAAAAGACCCATGAAAAGATGCAAAGGTCCGTCACTTGCAGGCGAACCTTCCTAACATCTCATCAACTTTATTAGCATAGTCAGACCAACGCGCGCAACGCGTAAAGTCGGGGCTGTTCTACCAACCTGCTGTATCGTTGCAGGAATCAGCGGCAATAGAAATCCAGGACACAGTTCTCTCCCAAATACCCCTGCAGATGGTCGCCGGGCTGAACAGGCCCCACCCCTGCGGGGGTACCGGTATAGATTAAGTCACCTGTGCGCAGGGTGAAAAAACGCGACAGATAGCTGATGATTTCATCCACGCTGAACAGCATCTCTCTGCTGTCACCCTGCTGCACCGTCTGTCCGTTTTTTTCCAGCCGGAACAGCAGAGGCGAGCCGCAAGCGGTGAGAGGCACAAAAGCACCTAACGCGGCACTGGCGTCAAAACCCTTGCAGATGCTCCACGGCATCCCCTCATGCCTGGCACGCTCCTGCACGTCACGGGCCGTAAAGTCGATGCCCACCGTCACAGCATCCCAATAGCGGTGGGCAAAGCGCACAGGGATGCCCTTCCCCAACCGGCAGATGCGAACCACCAGCTCAGCCTCGTAGTCAAACCGCTGCGCCCAAGCCGGCACAAAAAACGGCTTGCCGTCCTTCAGCAGTGCCGAGTCAGGCTTCAAAAATATCACAGGCTCCTGCGGACGGTAGCTACGCCCGTCCAGCTCCTCAGTGTGCCGGAGATAGTTCATTCCAACGCCGAAAATCTTCATAAACGTCAAAGAATAGTTAGTAAGATGAATGGAGGCAGGTGCTGATGACCTCAGCCATGTCGCGTTGATGTGCTTTGACGCACTGGAAGTAGCGCAGCTGGTTGCGTGTGCGCACAAGATTATGGTCGGGATAGGCGGTCTTGTAATAGACATCGCCGTTGAGATAGTCGGTAAGGAAACGCACAGCCTGCATCATGGGGAAGAGAGCGACGGCAAAGGGCAGATGGCTGGTCTCTACGTCGGTGAGGAAGGAACGGGCAGACTGCAGATAGCCTCGGGTGAAGGCCTCGAAGATGTCGAAGCGGAAGTCAATGCGGTCAAGCTGTGGGTCATCCTCTGCCACGGTGTTGGCCGCAGTGCGCAGGAAGTCGCCATAGTCGGAGAAGACGAATGCGGGCATGACGGTGTCGAGGTCGATGACACAGAGCACATGGCCCTGACGGTCGAAGAGCATGTTGTTCAACTTCGTGTCGCAGTGGCAGATGCGCTTGGGCAAGAGTCCCTGTCGGTGGAGCTGCTCTGCCTGGCACATCTCGTCGGCATACTGGTCAATGAGCGCCAGCTCCTCGCCCACCCCGGTCTTTCGGCCTGCGGCATCACGGCCGACGGCATCGCGCAACTGCTGGAGGCGCAGCTCCATGTTGTGGAAGTCGGGGATGGTCTCACCCAGCGCCTCAGGCAGGTCGGTCAGCTGTTGCTCAAAGTGCCCGAAGGCGCGGCCGGCATCATAGGCGGTGGCAGGCGTGACCTCGCTTAACGTCATCGAGTCGGGAATAAAAACGGACATGCGCCAATAGCGCTGACCGTCGCAGTAGTAGGTCTTCCCCTCGGGTGTCTTCACAAACTGCAACACGCGGCGCCGGATGTCATCGGCACCTTCGGCCTCAAGTTTGCGTCGCAGGTGAGCAGTGACGGCCTCGATGTTGCGCTGCAGCAGTTCCACATCGGTGAAGACGGCATGGTTGATGCGTTGCAGCACATAGTCCGGGGCATTGGCCTCAGCCGTCTGCACCAGGTAGGTGTCGTTGATAAGTCCGTTGCCCAAAGGACGAACATCAGCCACGGTCCCCTCCATACAAAAATGGCTCGCGGCTTCCCCTTTTCCTTCCATTTTTACTTCCCCTTTTACTTCCTTTTAATAACTTCCTTTCAATAACTCCCTTTAGTGTTTATCCGCAATTACCCGATAGTGTGCACGCCAATATAGAAGCAAACCGATTCTCATAAGAATGTCTCATGACAGCTACAAGCAAGGCTTGCGGTAACTCCATTCTCCCCCTTGCAAAGGGGGAGTTAGAGGGGGATTCATCTGCGCAAAGTTTCATCCCCCCCTGCCCCCCCCTTTCCAAGGGGGGGAATAAGATACTTTTGCGGCAGCACGTGTTTGTCACTTCCCCTTTTACTTCCCCTTCACAAAAGCATAGCGGAATCCGTCGACCTTGTTCCAGGCTCCTCGGGTGAAGTCGGGGATGGCCACGGGTGCTGAGCCGTGGTCCATGGAGATGCGCGACAGCTCGCCCACGCAGCACCACTCTGCCATGTCATAGACGTCCATGTCTAAGGGCAGGCCGTTCTGCAGGCAATAGATGAGCCGATAGTCCATGATGAAGTCCATGCCGCCATGCCCCCCTACCCTCTTGGCCGTCTCTTCCAGCTCCTTGACGAAGGACGGCAAATACTTGTGCAGCATCTGCTGACAGACGTCTCTGGGCAGAGCCGAGTGGGCGTTGAGGTTCTCATGGTCGGGCACGTCACCGCTGTTGAGCTGCCCTTGACGGAAGAGCAGTTGGTTGACGGGATACTTGCTGGCGTAGCCGTCGGAGCCTACTATCTGGAACATGCGGCTGTAAGGCCGTGGCGTGAGGACGTCGTGCTGTATGAGCATGGTCTTACCCTTGACGGTGCGTATGAGCGTCGATGTCTGGTCGCCGTTCTGAAAGTCGGTACAGTCCTGTCCCGTCACCTTCTTCACCACCTTCGGGCCGTTCACCGGCTTCGTGTCCATGGCCACGAGATAGTCCATGCGGTCTCCGCGATGGATGTTGAGCACCTGACAGTCGGGGCCGATGCCATGCGTGGGATAGACGTCACCGCGAACCTTGGCGTTGAAGTCGAGGCGCCAGTTTTTCCAGTAGTAGCCCCAGAAGTCGTCGAGGTTGTGCAGATAAGAGCCCTCCACGTGTATCACCTCGCCGAAGAGCCCCTGCTGCGCCATGTTCAGGGCCGAGAGTTCAAAGAAGTCGTAGACGCAGTTCTCGAGCATCATGCAGTGCTTGCGTGTGCGCTCGGAAGCGTTGATGAGCTGCCATATCTCCTCCAGAGTGGTGGCGGCGGGCACCTCGATGGCCACGTTCTTGCCGTGCTCCATGGCATAGAGGGCCAGCGGCACGTGGTGCACCCAGTCGGTGGCGATGTAGATGAGGTCGATGTCATCCCTTTCGCACATCTTCTTATAGGCCTCCGTCGAGCCGCTGTAGGCGGTGGCGCGTGGCCGGCCGTGCTTCTCCAACAGCTTCTGGCACGCCTCCACGCGGTCGGCCTCCACGTCGCAGAGGCCCTTCACGTCGGTGCCGTCTATCTGGCTGAAGCGCTCCACGGCACCGGGGCCGCGCATGCCCAGACCGATGAAGCCTACGCGCACCACCTTCATAGGCGGCACCGTCAGGCCTATCACATCGCGCTGACCCGCAGGGCGCACGGGTACCTCGGTCTGTATGGGCTGCGCCGGCACAGTTATCAGTGCCAACAGCATTGTCAGCACTGTAAAGAGGATTCTTCTCATAGGTCAGCAGGCCTTGAAGCTCATGTCGAGGCCCTTGACGCTGTGGGTGAGAGCACCGACGGAGATGAAGTCTACGCCCTGCTCGGCATAGGGACGGATGGTGTCGAAGGTGATGCCACCCGACGACTCCGTCTCGTAGCGGTGGGCGATGAGGTCGACGGCCTTCTTCGTGTCGGGCACGGAGAAATTGTCGAGCATGATGCGGTCCACACCGCCGCGGTCGAGCACCTGCTGCAGCTCGTCGAAGTTGCGCACCTCAATCTCAATCTTCAGGTCGAGGCCCTTCTCCTTCAGATAGGCGTGGCAGCGGTCGATGGCGTTGGTGATGCCTCCGGCGAAGTCAACGTGGTTGTCCTTCAGCAGAATCATGTCGAAGAGGCCGATGCGGTGGTTGCAGCCGCCGCCTATCTTCACGGCCTGTTTCTCCAGGATGCGCATACCCGGCGTGGTCTTGCGGGTGTCGAGCACACGGGTGCCGGTGCCCTCAAGGCGCTCCACGTAGCGGGCGGTCATCGTGGCGATGCCGCTCATGCGCTGCATGATGTTCAGCATGAGGCGCTCCGTCTGCAGCAGCGAGCGCACGCGTCCGGTGACAATCATGGCGATGTCGCCCTTCTTCACCTTCGTGCCATCGCCCATCAGCACCTCCACCTGCATGTCGGGGTCGAAGCGGTGGAACACTTCCTTGGCTATCTCCACACCGGCCAGGATGCCGTCTTCCTTGATGAGCAGATGGCTCTTGCCCATGGCGTCCTCGGGAATACAGCACAGGGTGGTGTGATCGCCGTCGCCAATATCCTCGGCAAACGACAGGTCAATAAGCCTGTCAACTAATTCTTCTGTACTAAGCATAATTTTTTACTTCATTTAAGTTTTGCATTCGCTCCGCTCGGTCTTGCCGCTTCGCGTGCGAAGAACTTTTTGGAGTTAAAGGAGTTAAAGGAGTTAAGGGAGTTAAAGACAATAGACTTTTCCCTTTGTTATCTTTCTTTTTCACACAAATGACCATAAATTAAACACAAATCTTTCATAAATAAAAAATAATTAATGGCTAATTCGTGATAAATTATTGATAATTCGTGTTTTTATAAAAAAACAATTGAATAACCATGAATAATGTAGGTTAACTCCTTTTACTCCCCAACTTGCGAAAGCTGAGCTTACTTCATTTAATTCTCCATTCACTCAAAGTAGATGCCGAAGCCGATGCGGAAGCCGAAGCCGCTGTAGTCGCCGTGGTTCTTCAAGCTCTGGTTGTAGTAGAGCTCTGGCTCGATGGTGACGGTGCGGTTGAGGAAGAAGGCATAGCCCAAATTGACGTTTGGCATCAGGTCGTCGTAGTTGTGCCTGTGCACATAGTTGGCGCCCAAGCCGACATAGAGCCCGTTCTCCTCGATGTAGTAACGCAGTCCGGCGCCGGCCGTCAAGGCGTTGTCGGCCTTCTGATGCCAGTCATAGCCGGCCTGAGCCAGCACCATCCAGTTGTCCTGAAACAGATAGCCGGCCTTCGCCGAGATGTCAAGATCCCATTTCGACAGGTCATTGAAGCGCAGGTCGAGGCCCGAGAAGCCTGTAGCCAGATAGAACTTACCCTCGCCGAAAGGCGGACGGTCCTGATAGGTTTTGTTGGTGTAAGTCTGTGCGTTGACTGACAGTGTGCAGACAGCGCAGAGCAGGGAAAGGAACAATTTCTTCATAATGATTTGCTATTTAATGATGTTGATATTTTTTATGCCAGCATATAAACCATAAGGAGGAAATGATCAGCGCTGCAACGGCAATGGCAGCAGTGGCAGAGCCTTCAAGCTTAAACACCTGCACGGAGAAGAGATAGGTGGTGCACACCACGGTCATAAACAGTGCAGGGATGAGGGTGATGATGTAAGGTTTCTTCTGCTGCACCAAGTAAACAGTGATGGCCCACAGCATGAAGACCGACAGCGTCTGATTGCTCCAGCCAAACCAGCTCCAGATGGTCTTGAAGCCGCCGGCATCGCTGATTTGCCAGATGAGCAGGGCAATGACAGCGGCAAAGAGCGGCACGCAGACGTAGAGGCGCTTGCGGATGGTGCGCTGCTCCAGATGGATGAAGTCGGCAATGATGAGGCGGCACGAGCGCAGGGCGGTATCGCCGCTGGTGATAGGTGCTGCCACCACGCCCAGGATGGCGAGGATACTGCCGAAGAGGCCCAGCCAGTTGTCGCAGATCATGCTCACAATGCTCGGCGCCCGGTTGATGATGTCCTTGCCGCCCTCCATCGTCTCATAGCCGGGCGTGGGCTGGTCGTAGAAGAAATACATGGCCACCGTGGCCCAGATCAGTGCCACGATGCCCTCAGTAATCATGGCGCCGTAGAAGATGGGACGTCCCTGACGCTCACTCTTCATGCAGCGGGCCATCAGAGGACTCTGCGTGGCATGGAAACCGCTGATGGCACCACAGGCAATGGTGATGAACAGGCAGGGGAAGACGGCATCGGCAGTCAGCGCAGCGCCGGGGAGGCCCTCCCACACCTCAGGGATGTCGGGCTGCTTGACGAAAAGCATCACCAGCAGCGCCACTGCCATGAAAAGCAGCGAGAAAGCAAACAGCGGATAGACCTTGCCGATAATCTTGTCTATGGGCATCATCGTCGCGATGAGATAATAGGCGAAGATGACAATGATCCAGAACGTGCTGTCGCCCAGCAGGCTCACCGAGGGCACATGCTCCGCACACAGCCCCTGCAGCAGCGTGGCAGGACTGAACACAAACACCGCACCCACCATCATCAGCAGGAACACGGCAAAGACCAGCATCACCTGCTTGGTGCTCTTACCTAAGTAGCGGCCGATAATCTCAGGCTGGTTGATGCCGCCATGACGCACCGAGAGCATACCGCTCAGGTAGTCGTGCGTAGCACCGGCGAAGATGCAGCCCAGCACTATCCACAGATAGGCCGCCGGGCCGAACTGAGCACCCATGATGGCGCCGAAGATGGGGCCGGTGCCGGCAATGTTGAGAAACTGAATCATGAAAATCTTCCAGCCGGGCAGCACCATGAAGTCTACACCGTCGGCCTTGGCCACAGCAGGCGTCGGCCTGTCGTCAGGACCGAAGACGCGCTCCACAAAACGGCCATAGAGGAAATACCCCAAAACAAGAGCCACAAGGCTCAGCGAGAATGTAATCATTGTCTTTTCTTATTTGTTGCCATAAAAATCACAATTCGACTGCAAAGTTACAACTTTATTTGAAATAACGCACGTTTCCCACGAAAAAAACACATCCAAGTTCTTTTCTACCACAGATTCCACAGAATTACGATGGCCTACAGCGGCTAAAGCCGAGGTTTTATTTCCTCAGAAAACTTTGCCTGCGGCGCTACATAAATAATCATGATTATCCGCATGTAGCAGATGGATGCCTTTGCTATCAAGTTCTGTCTCATTCATTATCAGACAAACACGTACAGCCGCAAAAGTAACCCATTCCCCCCCTTGCAAAGGGGGGGCAGGGGGGGATTCACTCTGCGCAGATAAATCCCCCTCTAACTCCCCCTTTGCAAGGGGGAGAATTGAGTTACCGCAAGCCTTTGTTTGTATCTATCATGATACATTCTCAGGTGGAGTCGGCTTGCTCCAATATGGACGTACACACTATCGGATAATTGCGGATAATCATTTCGCCTAAATAATATTTATGAAAAATTCGTGTTCATTTGTGGATATTCGTGTAGCGTCGCAGACAGAAACGACGATGACAGTCTATGCCTGCGGCGCTACATAAATAATCATGAATGACCATAAATGTCTCATAAATATTATTTTTGAAAAATTCTTGCGTCCCTTTGGTAGCAAGCGGCAGAGCCGAGCGCGTGTTCATTTGTGGATATTCGTGTAGCGTCGCAGACAGAAACAACATCACCGCTGACAAACTTTGCCTCTGGTCATATTCCGTGCTTGCGACAGGCCCGCATGCATTCGCCGCCCCTTCGGTTTTGTCCTTTTAAAACAGTCCGTAATTTTTCTTTACATTTCGGACTTTTCGTCCGAAGCCTTCGGACGAAGAGTCCGAAGCCTTCGGACAGAGCGTCCGAAGCCTTCGGACAGAGTGTCCGAAGCCTTCGGACTTTTTTGGGGTGTAGCCAGACAGAGATATAAACAGCTGGCAAAAACCAAAATAATCTCCAAATCGCTTGGCGGTTCAGTTTTTTGTTCGTATCTTTGCCACCGACATTGCCAGCACAATAATCATGGAGGGTAAAACAGAAGCAATCGAGCAACTGCGTAAAGCCATAGAACGCACCATTGGAAAGACTTTGGAGACGAACAAGGACTTCGAAAGCCTTTCCAATAGCATCTACGAAAAGACACACGTCAGCATCAGCACTACTACGCTGAAGCGCATCTGGGGCTATCTCTCAGAGAGCGTCACCCCGCGACGCTATACCCTCGACCAACTGGCTCGTTTCTTAGACTATGACGACTTCGATGCCTTCTGCGCCAGCCTTGAGACAGACAAAGACCCTCGCCCGCAAGAAGACACCGCGACCGAGGAAGCACCCTCTAAAACTCCCCTCTCTACGGGGGAGGGGCAGGGCTCTCACCCTCCCTGCGGAGAAGGCTTTGGATGGGGCACTCTCCCTCCTTATGGGGGTGGGTTGTAGTAGGGCTTCTTGCCGCCGTTGCTTTTCTGTTTTTCTTGCTACGCCCGGCGTCCGACACTTCTGCTGACAACGACCGTATCTTGAAGAAAGGCCAGGTCTTCGCCACCTACGACGACTTCCTGCCGCTGTTTGGCATCGATGCCACAGAGAGCCGCCACTATCAGTTTGTGCCCGGCGAAGAGCATGTCATCGTTTGGTCGCCACAATACCAGAACCCCTATTATCACAACGAAGGCAATCCTGACAGTCTGATGCCCACCATCACAGAGTATTTTACGCCCAAGATATCTGAATACGAAGACGCTGAAGCCATGGAGAAGTTGCGCCAAGCACAAAAAGGAGCTTATTTCACAGTGATGGAAAAGAACGACATGCGTATTGTCTTCATGAAAAACCTTGTCGACACCTCGTTTGTCTTCCTCGGTGTCTATCGCTTCTCACCCGTACTCTCCGACAGCACCAAGATTGTCTGGGTTCGTGCCACCGACAAGTGCGACCTCGACAACATCTCCTTCCTGAACAACTACAGGAACTAACCTACATGCCGGTCTCTAACCACAACAGGAAGAAGCGGTCGTAGATGCTGTAAACATTGTCGTTCTGAGTAATGAAATCCTTTTCCAGCAGTCCTTTAACGGCAGAAACCACGGAACTGGGCGAGGGGAGATGGTATTTGTGGACGAACTTGCCGCCGGAGATATTTTTCACCTGCCCTTCAGCAGCAATAGCCAAAAATACGTTGCGCTGCTTCTCTGGCATCTGGCGCAGCAGTTCCCCGTAATAGGCTGATGATAATTGCAGATAGGTGTCAATGGCCTTGTCAATCATCTCAAGCGTACATGTCTCGCCCTTTGGCGTCAGCATGTAGAGCATGTTCATGATGCGCTGAACGTTGGCTGTAATCCCCTCAAAACGCTGGTAGACCGATGCCACCACTTCGTAGGATATTCGCCTGTCACCATTCTTGGCAAACTGCGGTTCGGCGAAAGCCCAGTAGCGGTCCAGAGGTATTGCTCCAAGACTCATGGGCACCACCGACTGGTAGAAAGGGCGTGAGGGCGACAGGAACATCTCGCTCATCAAGTGGCGCTGTGAACCGGCAAAGACGAAGTTGGCATTCGGGCATTGCTGAATCTGAGTACGCAGCGCAGCCTCTACATTCTGGTTGTCATGATAATAAAGAATCTGCTGAAACTCGTCAATAGCTACGAAGCAGTGCTTCTCTGCCGTGCGCAGATAGGCGAAGATCTCGTCGAGCGTTGTTTGCGGTGGAACCATCGCTCCTACGCCCAAACCCCACTGGGGATTGCCGTTGATGTCGAAAGATATTTCAGAACGTATCGACAGCAACATATTCAGAAAGCCCTCCCAGACCTTTCTGCCTTTGGGCTTCAAGGCATCGAGTATGGATTTCCCGAACATACTGACGAAGTCTCGGAATGAGTTAGTGGCATAGATGTCGATGACGAAACAATAATAATCCTCTTTAATAACCGTCTGTTGGAAGCAGTGTTTTATCAAGTCGGTCTTACCCACGCGGCGCGGCGACATCAGGGCAATATGATTACCATTGGTCAGGAGGTTGGTAAGCATCGCCGTTTCGTCCACACGGTCGCAGAAGTACTCTGGTCCGGCATAACCATTTGTTACAAAAGGATTGTCAATCATATATTTCACTTTTTCGTGCAAAGATAATGCTTTTGCCGCAATTATCAAAAAATAATTATCAAAAAATGATAATTTCTTGGGTTGCAGGAAGAATTCCTTTGCCAGATAGTCGTCAACTCCTACACTACCAAGATGAGATTTGTGTATGCTTTGCCAATGAAGCAATAGGCTTTGAGGGCGTCGCCCTCCTCACTTATGGAGATATGTTGTTTCCCCAAAAATCGCCCATTTCATCGGTGTTCTCCACTTGTCCATTCAAAATGGACAAAATGGACAAGCAAATGGACAAGTTTTTATTTGTATGCTTCCGCCTCTTTCATTAACTTTGTACGCGAAATAAAAAAAATCAGCCCGCGATGGAGCAAGTTTCAAAAAAAATGCTTATCTTTGCACCGTCGTAATAAATTGGCGGCGCAAAGCGAGGAGCAGCAAGCAACGTTCCACTGGTAAACCTGGAAAATTTACCCTCAGTGATAAGGAACAAAGTTTGAGAGGCGCTTCTCCTATGACGAATAGCTGTACCCCTGCCCCCTGCGGCAGCGGTATTGGCATAGCGTATAGGTGTGGGCTGATTTCATTCTTTTTTATCACAGGTAATTCCAGGACCTTCCAGTAGAAGAATGCTGAGAGGCCCACACCGCTATTAGAGACAGACGAATTATACTGCGTTACATACCCTATAAACATTAAAACCATTATTACTATGTATTCAGAAACAATTGAAAGACTTATCCAATCGGTGATAGCTGATGGTGAGATTACTGAGAAAGAACGTGCCGTGCTTCATAAGAAAGCAGAAGCAGAAGGCATTGACATTGACGAGCTTGATGTTTATGTTGACGGACTGATAGTACAACAGCGCAGTGCTGCTTCTAAGGCGACAGCGCCTGCACAGTCCACAGGTCCTGCAAAACAAGGGGTTGTCACTAAATGTCCCAACTGCGGTGCTGTGATTGAGGCAGGAGCAGTAAAGTGTGCAGAGTGTGGTTACGTTTTCCGCGGTGTGGAAGCTAACTCCTCCGCTCAAAAGTTGGCAGACATATTGACTAAGATAGAAGATAAATATAGTAACAAGCAAACTTGGTTTTTTGGCCTGCCACCTGTATCATATGATAGTGAAAAAGTAAATGCAGTGAGATCGTTCCCTGTACCCACTACCAAAGAAGACCTTTTTGAATTCATTATTAGCATGAAGTCTAAATATGAAAACACGTATGGTCCATTACAGCAGGCATTTAAAGGAAAGTACGAGGAGTGTCTGTTAAAAGCAAAATTGTTGTTCCCAGAAGATCCACTGTTCAAGCCTCTTTTTGAAAAGAAACGCAAGTTTGGTTGCTTGGGTGTTATCATTTTTGCTGTCACTACTATCGGAGGAGGCCTTATGTTTTAATCTCGCGCGCATAAACATTATCTAACGTAATTATGCAAAAATTCATAGAAAGACAAAATGGGGTCTTTGTTTCAGAAAAGATCGTCTTTTCAGAAGACGCAAAGACTGTGCGCAAAGTGATGGGGGATAATGAGTTGGAGATAGCTCCAGAGTGGCCCCTAACACTATTTCGCTTCATGCCATTTTCTCGTCTTTATACTGAATTAGAACAAAAATGTATGACGTTCTTGTCGCCTAAACTATGGAGAGATCCTTTTGAAAATGCTTTCCTCGAATTAGGTAATGAGATAGATTTGAAATGTCTATGTTTAACCTATAATGGTAGCATTGGAGAGGAATGGGCATGGAAAGCATATACTGGTGACGAGCAATTGATAAGGATAGAGGTGGATTTTCTCAAGTTGGTTGAAACCCTTTCAAACATTGCATCACAAAATAATCTTAAAACTCACTTTTACATTTGTGTTTGTGATTATTCGAAAGATAAGAAAAAGCTGTTATCTGATATAACAGCAATTAAGAAATCAGGAAAAACCATCAATCTGGAAGATTTCCTAAACATAATGAGTTTCAAACGAAAGGCATTTGCCGGTGAAAAAGAAATACGTATTTTTGCTTTAGATAGTAGTTCAAACAAAGATGACACAGTCTCTTTTAAAGGTGTGGATTATAGAACATTCACAACACGTGTTTTGTTGGAACCATTAGATCCTTACCAAGACGCATTTAGAAAAGCAAATTATGCTAAACTGCAAGACATTCATAATGCAGGTATTAAAACATATTTGCAAGATTTGAACATAAAAACGATACAATCACATTTATACGAGACAAAATAGTATGGTTTTTTTTAGTAGAGGAAAGAGCGGTGGAATGATGAACGTCATCCGCTGTGATGAAGAAAGCTATATTGTCTGGAAGTGGCGTCCCGAAGGACAGGATGTCAACTCTACAAGCCGTGAGAACAGCATTCGCTACGGCAGTTCACTCCGTGTTAAGGATGGTGAGGTGGCCGTCTTTGTGTATAAACAGAAAGACGGAGCGACGCAGGACTTTATTGTCGGCCCGTATGATGACACCATTAAGACTGCCAACTTCCCCGTGCTAAGCAGCATTGTGGGAATGGCCTTTGGTGGTAACTCACCATTCCAAGCCGAGATATATTTCATCAATTTGGCCGGCAACAACCAATTGCGCTTCGCTGTTCCTTATTTCGATGTGTTCGACCCGCGCCTGCCCGACCACGGCGTACCGATGGCGGTAAGAGGCACTATCACCTTCAACATCACTGACTATAAGGGCTTCATCAAATTAAACCGCCTCATCAATTTTGACCATGAGCAGTTCAACAAGCAGATAAAAGATGCACTGGCCAAGTACGTGAAGGGGGTGGTGATGAATGTACCTCAAGAAATGGGCATCCCTGTAGTACAGATGGAGCGACAAATTCTTTCCATCAATGAAAAGGTACAAGGCTATTTGAAGCCCCGTTTTGAAGAAGATTTCGGTGTCAACTTAAAAGGCTTCGACATAGGAGCACTTGATATTGACAAGGAGAGCCCCTATTACGATGACTTGCGAAAACTGACAGCTGGCAATACTGCAAAGACGCTCAACGCTCAGACCGACATCAACATCAAGAATCTGGAGGACACCCAGCGTATCAATGCTCAGAACATGGAAGAAACTCTACGTATACAACGAGAAGAAGCACAACGAGCACAGCGCTTGCAAACAGAGACGAACTTCATGGGTGCCCATGCCCTTGACCAGCAAACGAATGTACTGAAGACTGGTGCCCAAAGCCTCGGACAGATGGGAACCATGGATATGGGTGGCCACGGTGGAGGCATGAATCCTGCAGGAATGATGACAGGCATGATGATGGGCGGAGCCATGGGACAGCAGATGGCTGGTATGATGCAAGGCATGGGTCAGCAGATGCAGAACGCCATGAACACGCCTCCCCCCATGCCGCAAGTGGCATTCCATGTCAGCATAAACGGTTCACAAGCAGGTCCCTTTAATATGCAGCAACTCACACAGATGGCACAGAATGGGCAACTGACTCCACAGACCTATGTATGGAAACAAGGCATGGCCAACTGGGACTTTGCCAAGAATGTGCCTGAACTGGCAGGACTGTTTGCTCCACCACCTCCAGGCTCAATGCCTCCTCCACCACCTACCAGCATGTAAATGATAATTAATCCATATAAATAGCAATCATGGAACAGAAAAAATTTTCAACAAAACAATTCCATTTATGGCCGTTCAACGGTTCCTTTCAATGGATAGGTTTTTTCCCGGAATATTCCATCGTCGTTAATGAAGTTGGAATTAGTTTGCAGATTAACGGGAAAGAGGTACATAGGCTGTCGCCAGATGAAATCGAGGCAGCCCACTTCTTTAGTACGTGGTTTGGAATGGGAAAAACCAAATTAGGTCTCTCTGTGGAAAAAGATAAATGTAAAGAAGAAAGAGGTGACCATTGGCATTTCCTGAGCAATTATTTTGGTTTTGTCAGTCCCCCAGAAAAGGATACATTGATTAGCGCCTTCAAGGAGGCTCATGTGAAATGCTTCGATGAGACAAGCGTATCGCTTAGAGATAATAAACTATGGACGGGCAAAGACTTTGTCGTAGAATATTATAAGAATGGTGCTTCAGCATTCTGGGCTTTGGAAATTCCGGAGATAAAATATTTCTATACGGAGGATCGTTTGTTGCCATTGAAGAAACCTATTCTTGTAACAGGTTCTGATCATCCTTTGCGAATAAACAAACTTGATAGTGAGGATGTAGCGAATCTGAAGCATCATATTTTAAGTAATGGAGCGAAATTAGGGGAGATTAGTAAAAAAACATTCAAACACGCATTCTCGTTTAACGTAATATTCAAGCCTGCCCTTTGGTTCACATCTTCCACAATAGGTCTTGGTGACGAAGGCATAAGCTTTACTCAAAAGACATTCAAGACCAACGACAACTTGTTCCTCCCGTATGAAAAGACAAATTTTGTACAATCTACCGGCTCATGGTATAGCTTTACTCGTAGGCTCATAATATATGGAGAGCAGAACATTATTCCAAAAAGAAGATTCAGTTCAGGTGATGCTAAGAGAATAGTAAACGAGTTAAGAGAGAAGAGAATAGGACAAGTTGAAGGTGAAGAGTTTTCCGAATCTTACCACTCATCATGGATAGGCGTCCTACTAAGTATCGTTACATTAGGAATATGGCACCTCATTACAGTGATATTCTCCAAAAAGCGTAAATCAATCACTATAGGAGAAAAAAAGTTTGTATGGAATGGGGAATTATGGATTTTATATCCAGAAGAGTTTAAACGTGAAAAGCCAAAGGGGATGAACAAATTTTTTGTTGGCGACATCTCCGACATTTTGCATGCATACTACTACAAGAAACATTGGTGGTATCTGTGGGGGGATTTGTTTATTTGGACACACCCAAAGAATGTTCGTCTATTTTCATTTGAAGCTGATCAAGATTCTGTTGATTACGATCTCCAAATGGGAAAGATTTATTTTTGGACGGCATCAAGTATCATAAATGCTATAAAGAAAAACGGATTTGACGAGAATGAAGAAGGACGTAAATTCTACAAAAAATGGATTAAAGCTGTATTAGCAAATAAAATATAAACGTCTGTGATTATATGAACGACAATAGTTTCTTTTCCATTGACCGTCTGGTTGACTTCGGCCTTGGTATGGGCGTAGCCAATCAGATGGTTGGTGTGATGAACCAGTATATGCACAACATGGACATCCCTGGCTCCATCAGATCCACAGCACAGTCAATGCCAAACATTTATTATGTGGCTTTGGATTCCAAGCCCATTGGGCCCCTAAACGATAGTGAAATGTCGCAACTCATCATGCAAAAACGTGTCAACAAGGACACGTTAGCATGGATGCCTGGCATGACAGAATGGAAAACCGTAGAAAACATTCCTGCTATCTTGAAGATAGTAGCCTTGGCTCCACCACCATTACCAACCCGTTAAAAAGTACCTACAGCCATGAAATTGAATCTGTTTTTTGCATGCATTGCCACGATTGCTGGCTTGCTGTTAGCCTATTTGGCATTTCATATAGCAGAGGGGGAAGAAAACGATGTCCTATGCGGAGTGGGCAGTGCAGTATGTTTCATAGGAACGCTAATCCCCATGTTGAGCATCAGTCACACCTCATCACGTATACAAACCAACCTGCGGCTATTGTCCACATTATTCTTTTTTCTGTTCATGGTAAGTCACTTTTGTTTCGCAGCCTTTGGTGTGCGTTTACCTTACTATATTATAGTCAATGCACTCTTCTTTTTGATGTTCATTAGCATATATTATAGAATTGGTAAAGAAAACAACATCTAAACAGAAACCCTCTAAACGATAACCCTATGTATATAATGCCTGGTTTCGTGGCTACTGGGATATCATTGCACTAAAAAGAAAAGACAAATAAGGAAGAAACTGAAAATCCCTTAAGGGAGTCGATGACGACGGAACCTTAGACCCTGCCTCGCGCCGCCGCCGCAACGTGTGGGACGAAGAGGAAGAGGAGGAAGACTGGTGACGCTCCAGCTCTGCTGGCTTGCTGCCCGCTCGGCTCTGCCGCGGACAAATATAAATCAAGCAAAAATACGTTTTCAGCCTATATCACTCACGGAACACGAATAATCCAAGTTTGTGCAATCCCAAAAATAATCTCCGAATCGCTTGGCGGTTCGGAGATTTGTTTGTATCTTTGCACCGATTAGCCAGTCCCTAATGGGAAAGGGCGGTTCAAGACATCGATGGAATCCTGAGGCCGAGAAAACCGTTTGTAGGGTGGGCTGAGGGGAAAAGGCATTTATAAATCCAATATTCCTAATTCATTATTTCCATGATTCCGCCGTAGGACCTCTCTTAGCCCTAGAAGTCACACATCCATCAGCCACTTCCATACGGGCACTACAGGTATTCCATCTTCCGTGCCCTCCTCATCATACGTAATCAGCAGGCACTTCCAGTCCTTGTGCGCCTTGGCATACTTCACTAGTGGTGGCACCTCCCTATTGTAAGTGGCCTCTTCCTTGATGCTATACGACACTTGAATGG